>CANRVK010000041.1 GCA_947643285.1 uncultured Eubacteriaceae bacterium | reverse complement strand
TGCCGACGTCTTCCAAGGGGCTTCTTATGGAATACTTCCTTGCCTCCGCTGACTGGTTGGCTGTTCTAATACCATATCAGAAAGTATATCATCTACGGTTCACATTGTCGAGCGTTAGGCAGAAATTGTCAATGTCATAAAAAACTGATATAATAATTTCATTCATAAGTTTATTCTCGTTTGGTATTATTCAGGAAGTTCAAAAAATTCAGGTAAAAAGTATATCATATAATATAAAAAATTATCTACAAGATGAGTAGTAATATTTTCTACTAAAGTAAGAGCTTCTTTTAGTTGTTCTTCTTCAAGGAGGCTAATATTGAAATTGGATATGTTAGGCATGTTTTGTAAGTCTGCAAAATTTTGATTATTAACTTTTTGCAGATCTATACTAGGTAAATTCTTAACTGTTGCGTCAAAAGCATTCTGAAGTTTATCAAGTAAAATATATTTACTACTTTTAACATTGTTGTAATTTAAATATTCTAAATTGATTTTCAAATCTTCACAAATTGTGTATAAAATAGGAAGAACAAGTACTTTATTATTTATATGTTTATCAATATATATATACAGAGGATTATTTTTTTCTAGAAACATTTTTTCTATTACATCATATGCTATACTTAGATTTATTATATCAACTGTTTCTTGTAAATCCTTTTCATTAATTTTACAGAATATTACCATTTTATGATTTAAGAAAGAACGAAATAGAGAATATGTTAGTTCAAGTAAAAATTTTCCAAAAGTGTATTCTGTGGTGGTAAATCCACCTTGGATTCCCACAATACTACCCCAAAAATTATTATTTTTTATTTGATTTGCCAAATTAATTATATAAGAAAAGGAAGCACAACGGTTAAGGAAAAAAGTAACACTATATTCTTCATATGAGATGTGAAGAGTATTCCTAAAATCTTTTATATAAGTTTCAGTGATTATAGCTTTTATATCTTCCTTATATTTTAGAAAAAAAGTTTTTATTGTGTAATATTCTATAAGCGAGTTGAAAAGTTCTTTAAATACACAATGTATTACATAGTTGTATATTTTTCTATATTCTTTTAAATTATTGGTCTTATTACTAAAGTCTACAGTTGGCAATAAGACACTATGGTAATAATAATTTTTAATAGAATCTTCTATATCTTTTTCCGTTGTAGATAATTTAAATTTATCTTCAATATCCGTAAAGTTTGTGTAATGATTCTTAGTCATCGCTGCTTTTTGAAGGTCATCATAATCAGCAATAGTTAGATCATTTATATCATTGATATAAGTTAGCTTATCAAATAATTTATCCGTTAATATATTGCTTTTCTTACAAATAAAAGTCGGTCTTGATTTTATAGACTTAGACATTAAAGAGTGGTATAGTTTTTTATATTCAGATGGGCGTTCTTTTGTATCATCATCAAAAAAGATATATGCATGTGTACTATCAAACTTTAAATAATTATGGTATTCAGTAAAAGATGAGTTTTTAGAATCAATGATATGATTAATGGAATCAAACCATATATGTTCTCTAAAAGTAATAGAATCAAATCTATTAGTACTGATTAAATCCCAAAGTTCTTTAGAAGCAGGCGCTTCAAGTCTTATATGATGAATTAAATTAGCACCGTTAATTTCGGGGTTATAAATATATTCTTTTAAAAAATCTTGAAATGATATATTTTCAAAGATTTTTTTATAATCATTCATTCCATCAATATTTTCTTTATAAATTAAAGTAGGATTATCAGGAAATTTAAAAAGACTTAAAAACATTTTTAAATTAGAATGAGAGTTTTCTTTAGAGTTAAAAAGGAAATCTCTTAGTACACTATAATTAAATTCAATATATGCTATAGATATATTATTGTATAAGTTTGGATTTACAAGTGTATAATACATGGAAATGTTATTCGTTAAATCGTTAGGTTTATTTTCGATTATAGTATTTTTTAATTGTAAAGCAGCTTTTTCTTCAAGAAGTTCACAAATAAAGGATGTTTTTCCTATCCAAGGTTTGCCTATTAGTGATACGTTTACATTTTTCATCATAAATAAATTCCGTTCCTTTGTATGGTTAAATTAATATATTTATAATAATACATATTTTAAAATTTGACAAGAGAATTTTATATAGGTTATACCCATAAATCCAATTCAATATTTTATAGCATAAGGACATTTTTCTAAAAGAAAATTTTAGGGAAATGTCTTTTTGTTATGGTCAAAAAAAGAATTTAGAAAATAAATTGACAGTTGAGTTTAAAAAACGAATTGTGATTTTTGCTAGAAAAGAGTATAATAAAAGTAATTGATGTAAATAGAAATGTTAAAAATACAATTTATTTTGTTAAGTTAATGATACAGCAGTATTATATAATAGATGATAAAAGCTATTAATAGATAGGAACATACAGAAGATAAAAGTAGTTAAAAAGGAAAAAAATCAATATTAAATGTAGAATAAGGAAGTGAAAACATGCAACTCGGATGGGTAGATTTTTCAAAAGAAGATAGGCAGAAGGTTCTCGATGTAATGAACCTTTTAAGTGAGAAGGGAGCGGTTGATGAATTAGGTATTGGCATTGTTCGTGATGCTTTTGCAAATTATTTCTTCCCGGGTACATCAACTATCCAAACAAGAGCTAAGTACTTCCTTATTGTGCCATATTTATTAAAAGAAGTGGTTGATGGAAGATATGGAAAAGATGTGAATCATATTCTTCGCTCGATAGATTCAGAAGAAAAACAATGCGGGATTCGCTTATTAGAAGCTGATGCAAGTGCAGATGGGATAGTTGGTAAAAGAGTATTACCAAAGAGATGGGTAGCACGTAAACCATCAGATATTTATTGGAATGGTATTCGTACATATAAAATCTTTAAGGACAATACTCTTTCTATTCCTGAATATGTGAATATCTCAATAAAATTGAAATCTCAAAAGTCGTATGTAAAGAATGAAAACAGAGGTAATGATACGGAAGACTTTGATAGAGATGATATAGATGCAGGAGATATTACAAGTTTTCAGTTTTGGGACTTGCCAATCTATAAAACGAACTGGAAAGATAATTTATCCATTGAGTTAACCTTAGAGGAAGCAGTATATCTGCATAATCAGATACTTAAAGCTGTGCCAAATACACTAATGGCATATATATTAAAGAATCATATTCAGTTGGATGAATATGAGGGTTTTGCTGCATTAACGATGGCTTTAGCTGATAAGGTGAAGCCAGAACTGGCTTATATGATGCATTTAGCCTGTGATTTTAATAATCTTATCTATATGGCAAGAGTTCGATATAACTGTATTTTATCAGAAGGACAAAATAAAACTGCAATAGATGAATGGAAGTTTCTTGTAACTGATTGCGTGGAAAGAGCAAAAGTTGATTTGACAGCAGTTTTTGAAAAACTACAGCTATATAATCCTAAAACAGAAAAATTTTTAAGTATGTTACAAAAAGCATTTATAAATCAAGACATAGAGCTTGTAGATTTGATAATTCGTAATAGAGAAGTACAGTTAAAAGGAATCAATAGGGCAAAGCTTAATCGTACCTCGGAGTATGATCCTTCACAATGGGTTGGAGGAGGTTGGCTTGATTATCGCTTTTCTGATGCAAGACGAATTATAAATGATATTTATCATGGGGAGGTGAGTACCCATGTTTAAACCAAATGGAAATCAAGATAGAAGAAACTATAGTAATTTACTTATGCCACCTACTGGATACGTATTAGAAAAAGCGATTGGTACAACTTATTCATTGGATTTGGAAGCATTAACAGCAGTTTCTATTTGTCTTGGCTTATCAGGAGATATTGACAGTAAGGCAATGCAAAATCCAATAAGTATGTTGAATGCTTTGCAAAAGGTATCTGATAAAATTGTGATTTTTTGTGAAGCAGGTCAAATAAAAATGCCATCAAAATTAAACGCTTTATCAATTTTACTTGAGAAAATGGTTGTATCAGTAGCATTGCCAAAAGATAAGAAAATAGGAAGATATCCTGCGTTTCATCCTAAGACATGGACATTATGTTATGTAAATGAAGATGGGGACAGAAAATATCGTTTTATTCTAATGAGTAGGAATTTGACCTTTGACAGAAGCTGGGATATCAGTTTTGCGATGGATAGTTCTGATAAAGTACGCCAAAAAAGAAAAACGAAACCCATTATTGATTTTCTGGATTATCTTAAGGGAACTATACATAATACTAATATGAATGCCGGAAAGAAACGAAATATAATATCCTCATTTACGACAGAGTTATCAAGTGTTTCTTTTTCCCTTGATAGCAAGGAATTTGGTGAGGAATTTCAGATTATGCCCCTTGGTATTGGACCATATAGCTATGATATGAATGATGATGCATTGTTTTGTGAAGATAGAAATAGTGCAGATTATACTTTCCATGAATTGGTAATTATGTCACCATTCCTTACTGGTAGTGTGATAGAGAATTTTAATAAATCAGATAGAGGGCTTACAGATTGTAGAAGAACATTGATAACAAGAAGATCAGAACTCAGTAAACTAAAGGACAATCAGACTGACAATTTTAATATTTTTGCATTGAAAGATGAAATCATAGATGGTGAAGATTATATATCAGACCAAAATGAAGATAAATTAAAACAGGATATTCATGCAAAGATATATTTGAGAAGAAAGTATTCAGATGTATATCTTTACTTTGGATCGATGAATGCATCATACGCAGCAATTAACAAAAATGTTGAGATGATGATAAAGCTTAGCACGAAAAATCGTTATCTAAATGGCAAAAGTTTTTTAAATGAAATTTTTTGTGGAACAGAAGATGGTGCAAATAATCCATTTGAGAGAGTATCTGTTATAGAAGATATACAGAATGAAGCAACGAATAGTAAGGATATTCTTGAGCAGAAAATAAAGGATTTATGCAGAGTAAAGAGAAGAGCTGTAATAACTAAAGAAACAGGTGAAAAATATTCCGTTCAAATTGAATTTGCAGAGGTGGAGCAAGAGGAAAGCATATTTATTTCACCATTCAATTCTAAGCAAAAAAAGACTTTAAGTAACTATATTCAATTTGAAGATTTAGATTTATTACAGCTTTCAGAATTTTATGAAGTGATTGCTAGTATGGGAGATGTTTCCATACATAGAATTATTATGATACCCACAACAGGTTTTCCAGAAAATAGAGAAAATGCTGTGGTAAATAGTGTAGTAAAGGATCGAGCATCATTTGTGGAATATATTGCTTTTGTATTAGGGGACGATTACTTGATTTCACTTATGGAAAACAAACAACTGGGAGAATCCAGTTTCTTTAAACAAGCATCAGATGTAAGCCAGCACTTTATGAAAAGATGTTAAAGACATCATTAGAAACACCAGAAAGGCTAAAGGATATTGGATATGTTCTTAAGATGATAACGGATAAAGCAATAATTCCTGATGAATTCAGAGAAACATATGAAGTTTTTTGTAAGACATTAAAGATAAAGTAGAGGTAGTTTTTCATGATAAAATTTAATATTGATGAGATTGAGAAATCAACTCTAAGTGGTTTGAAAGATTTTCAGCGAGCTACTGTAGAAAGGCTGGATTTTTTGTTTCGTAATGGTCAGAGCAAAATTCTGGTAGCTGATGAAGTTGGAATGGGAAAGACTTTGATTGCTCGCGGAGCAATAGTGAAAACAGCAAGACTTCGTTTGGAAGAGGGGGCTGACCTGTTTAAGGTTATTTATATATGTTCTAATCAGAATATTGCCAATCAGAATATCAAAAAGTTAGATATAACAAATGGTAATGCTACTGGAAAAGTTGCTGATACCAGATTATCTATGCAACATTTGAAAATTGCAGAACAGGAATGTGATGTAGATATTAAGAATAATTTTATGCAGTTGATACCCCTTACACCTGAAACATCATTTAGAATGACATCTGGTGGAGGTAGTGTTCAGGAAAGAGCACTTATATTTGCAATATTAAAAAGGATAGATGATTTTAAAAAGTATATAACAAGCCTTGAAAATTATATGGTTTTGGATGCAGTACGGGCATGGAATGATGGAGTAAAATGGGAATTTGAGAACAGAGTCAGAGAATGTGAAAAAGCAAGTCATGGAAAGTATCCACAAAATGTTATTGATAAGATATTAATATATGATGAATATGATGAGATAAAAGAGCTTTTATTAAATCACCTATATGAACGTAGATATAATAAGAATCTGACTTATTCCAAGTATTATGTAATGAATAAACTTCGTATTATGTTTGCAAGAGTAAGTGTTTCAATGTTAGAACCAGACCTTGTAATTATGGATGAATTTCAACGATTTAAGTTTTTATTATCATCTAATGATAGCGAACTCGGTATTCTGTCACATAGCTTTCTAGGAGGGCATAGTACAAGAGTTTTATTGCTTTCAGCTACACCATATAAACTTTATTCAACTCTTGAGGAAATTGATGAAAATCAGATTGATGAACACTATGCAGAATTCTATCAAGTAATGGATTTTCTTTTTGATGGAAAGCAATCAGATTTTAGAAATGTATGGAAGAATTATTCTACAGCTTTGAATGAATTAAAAGTTGGAAATCACACGATTCTTAATATAAAGAATAAGGCTGAAGATGCTATGTATCAGGGTGTATGTCGTACAGAAAGAATATCAGTGATGGAATCGGGAGATTATACAGATGATAGTAGTGTAAAAACTCATCTTAAGGTACAAGATGGTGATATTATTTCATTTATTCAAATGGGAAGAGTATTAAAAGAGATAAATTCCAAATATTCATTACCAGTTGATTATGTAAAAAGCTGTCCTTATCTTATGTCTTTTATGAGAAATTATAAGTTAAAGGAAAGTGTTGAAAATTATTTTAAAGATAATCCAGAGCAAGTTAATATCGCTAATAAAAATATGTTGTGGATTAATAAATCAAAGATTGATAGCTATGAAGATTTGCCAAAAACAAATGCCAGATTAGAAGCTCTTAAGGAAAAGGCTTTTATGAATGGAGCGGAAAAATATTTGTGGATACCACCTTCAAGACCATATTATCCTATGCAAGGGGCATATAAGGAAAGCAAAGGATTTTCAAAAATACTTGTATTTTCATCGTGGGAAATAGTGCCAAGAATGATAGGGGCAATGATTTCTTATGAGGCTGAAAGACGAACAATTGGAAAAATGTCGCGACAGGCGAAGAATCAGGATAAAAAAAATGCTCACTATTTTGCGGATAGTTCTAAACGATATCCCGTATCAAGGCTTCGATTTAATGTATCAAATGGAGAGGCTCATGGCATGAGTTTATTTTGTTTGCTCTATCCATCAAAAACATTATCAAAGATGTATTCTCCAATTGATTCGATAAATGAACATAAGTCTTTAGAACAGATAGAAAGAGAACTTAGAAAAAAAATATCGGAAAAAATAGAAGAGATTGATAATAAATATTCTGTTCCATTTATTGGGAGGATTGATGATAGATGGTATTATATCGCACCAATGTTAATGGATGGATTGGAATATGTGAATGAGTGGATTGTTGATGTTACAAAGGAAGTGACAAGAGATACAGATGATACAATAACAGAAAAAGGAAATAAAGGATTTTTTGCACATATTGAAAGATTAAATGGATATTTACAGAATCTAAATGAATTGCATCTGGGAAAGCAACCAGAAGATTTAATTGATACTTTAGTAAATATGGTTCTTGGCTCACCAGCAGTATGTATTTATCGTTCTAATGGAAATAATGAAGCGAGAGCAACTGCACTTGCGAAAGTTTTTGTAAATAACTTTAATATTACAGAAGCTACAGCGGTTATAGATTTAACTTATGGGCGATGTAAAGATGATAATTCTCATTGGCAAAATGTAATCAGGTATTGTAAAGATGGATGTTTTCAGGCTATGTTTGATGAATATATGCATATGTTAAAAGAAACTACCAGCTTTTCATCATCTGACGATAAAGCCAAAATGATACATAGCATGATGTTAGATTCTCTTAAAATTCATACTGCTACATATGCTGTGGATACTTTTCCAGCCTTCAAGAAACGAATAGAAGGTGATAAAGAAAGAAGCATTAGTATTAGGTCAAGTTATGCTGTAGGATTTACAAAAGATGCAGGAGATAATGTAAAGATAGTTAATAGAAAAGAAAGTGTCAGAAATTCATTTAATTCACCAATGCGACCTTTTGTGCTTGCAACGACATCAATCGGTCAAGAAGGACTTGATTTTCATAACTATTGTAGGATAATCATGCACTGGAATCTTCCAAGTAATCCAATTGATTTAGAACAGAGAGAAGGACGAATCAATCGTTTTAAATGTTTGGCTATCAGGCAAAATGTAGCCGATAAGTATGGGAATATATCATTTACATCAGATATATGGTCAGAAATGTTTGATGTAGCTGCCAAAAATGAAAAACAGAAAGAACAATCGGAGCTTGTGCCTTTTTGGTGCTTTGGAAAAAATCAAACAATAAAAATAGAAAGAATAGTTCCAATGTATCCAATGAGTAAAGATGAAGTTAATTATGAGAGATTAATAAAAATTCTTTCTCTATATAGACTTACATTAGGGCAAGCCAGACAGGAAGAATTGCTGGAATATTTATTTAAAGAATTTGATGATACAAGTAAGCTAAAGGACTTGTTTATAGATTTAAGCCCGTTTACTAAGGGGAAAGAAGGCTTATGAAAAAGCAGCATGATATAAAGTTAATATGACAATAGAGTTTTAAAAAGAGCGAATAAGCAATAAAAACAAATAAAACAGATTCAATATACAAAAACAATTTATAAAATCCATAGTCTAAAGAAAGGAACTACATATCCATGAAATTACTTCATATTTCCGATCTTCATATTGGAAAACGGGTAAACGAGTTTTCTATGATCGAAGATCAAAAATATATTTTAAAAAAAATCCTTGCTATCGCAGATGAACAACAGGCGGACGGTGTAATGATTGCAGGGGATATTTATGATAAGCAAGTGCCTTCTGCTGAAGCAGTTCAAGTATTTGACTGGTTTTTAACAGAGCTTGCAGATCGTGGGAAACAAGTTTATGCGGTCAGCGGCAACCATGATTCTGCGGAACGGATTGCATTCGGCGCACAGCTTATGAGCGGCAGAGGAGTATTTGTATCCCCTGTTTATCATGGAGAAACGATGAAACTTACACTAAAAGATTCCTATGGAGAACTATATCTGTATTTATTGCCATTTATCAAGCCTGCTGTGGTGCGTCATGCCTTAGAAGGAATGCCTGATATAGAAGAAAAACCTATACTAGAAAACTATCATGATGCTGTAAAACTTGTTATAGACCATATGGACGTAGACCGCACCAAACGAAATATTTTAATCGCACATCAGTATGTAACAGGGGCAGGACGCTGCGATTCGGAAGAAATATCTGTGGGCGGTTTAGATAATGTTGACGCAGATGTTTTTGATGCATTCGACTATGTGGCACTAGGGCATATCCACAGCCCACAGTCTATCAAGCGAGAAGGAGTTCGCTATTGCGGTACGCCCTTAAAATATTCCTTTTCAGAAGCAGAACAGGAGAAATCCGTTACAATAGTAACATTTGAAGAAAAAGGAACTATTAAAATCTCGACTGTGCCATTAATTCCGCTCCATGATATGCGCAAAATCCGTGGAACATATTTGGAAGTGACAGCACATCATTTTTATCAGGAATTTGACCCAGAAGATTATGTGCAGATTACATTGACTGATGAAGAGGATATTATAGATGGCTTACAGAAACTGCGCATTATTTACCCCAATTTAATGCGGCTCGAATATGACAATAGTCGGACAAAACAAAATCATGTAATAGAATGTGCAGAAAATATCGAACAGAAATCAGAATTAGAGTTGTTTGCGGAATTTTATGAACTCCAAAATAATCAAACAATGAGTGAAGAACAAGAATCATTTATATCACAGTTAATTGAGGAGTGTAAATAGTAATGTTCAGATAAAAAAGTATTTATATTGAACAAAAAACAGAGGAGGACAAGCTGTAAATGAAACCAGTGAAGCTGATTTTAAGTGCGTTTGGACCATATGCAGGGAATACGGAAATTGATTTTGAGCGTTTAGGCGGACAAGGGTTATACCTGATTACTGGAGATACTGGTGCAGGAAAAACAACGATTTTTGATGCGATTGTGTTTGCTCTGTATGGAGAGGCGAGCGGTGATGTACGAAAAGCAGATATGTTTCGCAGTAAATATGCAAAAGAGGAAGTGCCAACATTTGTCGCTTTTACATTTGATTATCGTGGAAAGCGTTATCAGGTGAAACGCAATCCTGAGTATCAGCGCCTCAAAGAAAAAGGGACAGGCTTTACAACACAGAAATCAGAGGCAGAACTAATTTATCCTGATGACAGGACACCTATTACAAAATCAAAAGAAGTAACAAAAGCGGTCATCGATTTGATTGGATTAGATCGCAGACAGTTTACACAGATTGCCATGATCGCACAGGGAGATTTTCAGAAACTTCTTTTAGCAGGTACAGAGGAGAGGGGAAATATTTTTCGGCAGATTTTTAAAACAGGGTTGTATCAGACACTACAGGGAAAACTCAAAGACGCGGTAAAAACACAGTGGATAGAATATGCAGAGTTAAAAAGAAGTATGAATCAATATATGGAAAGTATTGTATGCACACAAGATACACCCACTTCAGAGAAAATGAAGCAGCTTTGTAAGGAAAAATTCGATGGCAGAATTGGAGAGGGTTTGGAACTGTTAGAACAGATGTGTGCTGAGGACAAAGCAGCTCTGAAGGAGCTAGACAGACAGATAGAAACACTAGATAGAAAAATTGGAGAGGAAAACCAACTGATCGGAAATATCCATAAAATCCAGCAGCAACAGAAAGAACTTATCAAAAACCAAGACCAACTAGAGCAGTTGAAGCCAGAAATCCAGCAAGCAGAGATGCATTATCAAGAAGCAGAACAGAATGAAACAGAATGTAGACAGATTGCAATAGAAATCGAGAGACAGCAAAAGAACCTTACACTGTTTGATAAACTGCAGCAAATACAGAAAGAATTAGAAACAGTGAAGCAAGCCATAGAACAGGAAACAGAGAAAAAGCAGGCTTTAGAAGAACAAAAGCAGACATTGGAAATATCATTAGATGCGGATTCAGAGGCATTAAAAGAACTTACTTCCATAGGTGAGGAGAAGGAACGTCTAGAAAATAATAAAAAAGAGATACAAGAACAGCTCAAAAACCTACAACAACAAAAAAATGGCTGGGAGCAGGAGTTAAAGCGACAGCAGGAAATAGAACAAAGCATTAAAAACGAGCAGGAACATACGACAACACTTGCAGCACAGACCACAAAGCTTCAAGAACAGATATCGCAACTGACAGATAGAGATGAAATGCTTCTGATAACAGAGGAGTTTCTAAAAAAATTTGCAGATCAAGAGATTTTTTTACAAAAGATGCAGACAGAACAAAAGGAAAACCAAGACCAACTGCAGCAGATAATAAATACAATCCATGAACTTCACGAGCAGGAAACAGCACTTTGTAAAGAGGAAACACAAAGAAAGGCAGAACTAGAGCATCTGAAAAATGCAGGGGAGTCAGAAATTCAATGGCAGCATAAGACAAATGTCGCAAAAGAACAACTTACTACTTTTCGAGAGCAAAGGGATAGTTTCTATGCACTGCAACAAGCAGCAGCAGAACAAGAAAAGAAATACCAAAAAGTACAGACACAATCAGAAACGCACCAGAAGCAGCAGATGCTTTGGCGCGAGGAATGGGAGAATGTAAAAGACGTAGATACCCGCAGTTTAAAACTCGCACAGGAACAAAAAGAGTTGATAGAGCAAAAGCAGGCTTACCAGAAACTTTTAGAGGAAATGGAACTTTTGGAAAAGTTTGAAAGCGAACTCAGCACAGCACAAGATACATACCAGAAGGCGGTTGTACAAAAGGAGCAGATTGGTTCTGATTATAGAGAAACAGAGCAGCGCTTTCTAGATGCACAGGCAGGAATGATCGCACGTTCACTCAAAGAAGGAGAACACTGTCCTGTCTGTGGTTCTACACATCACCCGAGTCTGGCACAGATGCCGGAAGCGACACCAGACAAAGAGGAAGTCGAAAAAAAGAAAGAAAAACTTACTGAGGTAGAAAAAAAGGTAGAGGGATTGAGTGTTACCGCAGGGCATTTACATAATCGCCTTACAGAACAGAAGCAGGTAGTCTGGAAATTGATAGGTAGTGTGTTCAGCAGAGTTGGCGAAGAAAAGTCCGAACAAAAATGGGAGGCTGCACCAGAAAGTGAACAAATAAATGTACAAAATAATATTTCTGGCACATATCAAACAGAGTGCGGAAAAGATAATGAAATCCATATCCTGACATTACAAAAGCAGCTTGCTAAGAAAGAACAGCAGGTAAAAGAAAAAGAGAAAGAGATTGCTTTTGCAATGCAAAATGCCAAGAAAGAACAAAAACGAAAAACAGAATTAAACGAGTTACTCAAAGAGGGAGAGGCAGCGCAAATCAAGCTGAATACACTGTTACATCAAGAAAATCAAGCATTTGCAACGGTTCAGGGCAAATTAGATGAAAAACAAAAACAGTGGGAACAGATGATTTTAGAGCTGCAATTTCCGGAAACTGTAGAAAACGAAGCAGAAGCAATGATGAATTTTCTAAAACAGAGATTCAATGAGTGTGAAAAACAGTGGAAACAGGCGAAGGCGGACAAAAAGCGCCAAGAGAAATTAGTGGGCGAAGCAGAACAGACAGAAGAAAAGAAACGACAGCTACAAGAACAGATCAGCAGACAGAAAACACAGCAGGCAGAACAAATTGGACAGAACAAGACCCTACAAAAACGGATTTTAGATGAATTGGAAAAAACGAATCAATTATACAAAAAAATAGCAGCACATTTAGAACAGGTAAAGGATTTAGAAAATAAAAAGTTCACCTCTTTTTCTATTCCAACAAACAGCAATCCAGAAGAAACCATACCACAAGCATTACAGTCAGCACTTTTTATAATACAAAATTACGAAAAATTGCTGAAAGAATGTGCAGATATATTGACAAAAACCATTACATACCGTAAGAAGTTAGAAGTAGAGCAGAAACAAGCAGAGGAAATATTATCAGCGAGCCAAACAAGGATTGTGAAACTGGAAAAAGAATTGGAAGGAATAAAAAGCTTACAGTGTGATAAGACACAACAGCTTTTCAGAAGTCTTTGTGTGCAGAAACCACAGCTTGAGGAAACTTATTCACAATCTTTTGAAGTTCCAGTGGAAGTATTGCGCGATACAGCCAGTCAAATAGAACAGAAATTCACAGAACAAATCCATACATTGCTAAATGAGCTAGAGCAAAACTACAATAAGCGTCTGAGAAAACAGCAGTTGGAACAGCAAATTCCAGAAAAAGAAAAAAATATGGAAACGCTTATTCAAGATATCCGAAAAATAGAAGTTTCGTTGACAAGACAGACAACCGAGTGCAGTGCCAAAGAGAATGAAATCAGTAATCTACAACAGCAATTAGGAACAGAAACAAAAGAAGAGATGGAACATTATATTTCGGAACTGATGAAACGTAAACAGATGTTTGAAACAGCACTTCAAACAGCAAAGGAGAATTACGAAACATACAGAACTCAAAAAGCAGGCTTAATGGCATCTATCGAAACGCTGCAAAAACAGCTTGCCGCAGCAGGGGAGGCGGTAGATATACAGGAAGAAGAAGTACTTGCCAGAATGGAGAAGTGGCAGCAGGATAAAAAGGATCTGGGTAAAAAGCGCGATTTAAAGAATACCGCTGTTTCTGCTAATTGGGATATTTATCAAAAAGTAACAGCAAAGCAGGAAAATATTTTAACGGTAGAGAAAAAATATATCTGGATGAAAGCGCTATCTGACACGGCAAATGGAATGTTAAGCGGCAAGCAGAAGATAGAACTAGAAACATATATCCAAATGACATATTTTGACCGGATTCTGCGGCGTGCAAACTTGCGGCTTTTGACAATGAGCAGCGGACAGTATGAATTGAAACGTGAAGAGGATAGTGAAAAACGCAAGGAAAAAGTAGGCTTGGAACTTTGTGTCATCGATCATTACAATGCAACAGAACGCAGTGTGAAAACATTGTCTGGAGGAGAATCCTTTGAAGCATCGTTATCTCTAGCACTTGGTCTGTCAGACGAAATTCAGTCCTACGCTGGAGGTATTCAGATGGAATCCATGTTTGTAGATGAAGGGTTTGGTTCTTTAGATGAGGAAGCATTAAATCAAGCAATGAAGGCTTTAGTGCGCCTAACAGAGGGCAATCGTCTGGTAGGGATAATTTCTCATGTTTCAGAATTAAAAGAGCAGATTGAACGAAAGATAATTGTTACAAAGTGCCGCAGCAAAGACGGCATAAGCAGTCATGTAGATGTGGAGTAGAAATAGGAAAAATAATAATTATAAAATAATCCCTTGTTGTTTAGATAAATAGGAAAACAGTGAGGGATTATTTATTTTATGAAAATCGGTTATAAAAATTTTGTTAATACAAAAAAATTTTTTTTATTTTTGAAACTTTTTAGATACTAGGAAAATCTATATAGAGGTGTACGTATAATGAAAGAAATGTTTGGGGGATTATGAAAGTTAAAAAGGGGGACGCTGCGGCAAGGAAGTATTCCAACGAAGCCGCGCTTTCGCTCCGTTCCAGACGTAATGGTACTAAATTCGCGGTTTCGCTTCCCCAGAAACTGCTCATTAAGTACCAACGT
>CANRVK010000040.1 GCA_947643285.1 uncultured Eubacteriaceae bacterium | reverse complement strand
TTGCAGAATATTCGTCAGATTCCGGGTATGCGCTCGATTGTAACGGCTGTTTATGATGTTCCTGTAGGAGAGGTGTGGAGCAGGGAGAGTATCGCACATTTAAAAAAATTAGTGGAAGAGAATGGACTGGTATTTGATGTAATTGAAAGTGTTCCTGTTCATGAGGATATTAAATTAGGAAAACCTACTAGGGATCATTATATTGAAAATTATTGTGAGAATATTCGGCGTTTAGGGGAGGCGGGTATTCGGTGTATTTGTTATAATTTTATGCCTGTTTTTGACTGGACAAGAACACAGCTTGACCATGTTTTAGAAGACGGTTCTACTTCGCTTGTCTATTATCAGGAACAAGTGGATAGGGTAAATCCATTAGAAAGTGATAGTGATTTAACGCTTCCGGGCTGGGATTCTAGCTATTCGAGAGAGGAATTAAAAAATGTGGTGGCAGAGTATCAGGAGATGACGGAAGAGGATTTATGGAATAATTTGAGGTATTTTTTAGAGAGGATCATTCCTGTTGCTAAAGAATGTGATATCAATATGGCGATTCATGAAGATGATCCTTGTTGGAGTATTTTTGGGCTTCCGAGAATTATCACTTGTGAGAAGAATTTAGATCGGTTTTTAAAATTAGTAGATGATTCTCATAATGGAATCACCCTTTGCACAGGTTCTTTAGGATGTTCTGGCAAAAATGATGTGGTTCATATGGCAGATAAATATTCTGCTATGGGCAGGATTCATTTTGTACATGCCCGCAATGTAGCTGTATTAGAAAATGGTTTTGAAGAACGTGCGCATCTTTCTAGTTGTGGAACATTAGATATGTTTGCGATATTACAAGCTCTTCATAAAAATGGCTTTGATGGTTATATTCGTCCTGATCATGGTAGAATGATCTGGGGAGAAACTGGAAGACCGGGTTATGGTTTATATGATAGGGCATTAGGTGCTACTTATATTAATGGGTTATGGGAAGCGTTAGAAAAGATGGGAAATTAAAATAAAAAATAAAATTAAGAAAGGATAGAATTTGATATGAAATTACCGATTCAGACAGATTTGAATGGAAAAGTTGCTGTTGTTACTGGTGCTGGAGGTGTGATCTGTGGAGTGTTTGCAAAGGCATTAGCGGCTTGCGGTGCAAAAGTGGCTCTTTTGGATTTGAATGAAGATGCAGCAGGACAGATAGCAGAAGAGATTGTCAAAGAAGGGTATATAGCGAAAGCTTATGGAGCAAATGTATTAGATAAGCAGAATTTGACAGATGTGCATACACGTATTTTAGAAGATTTTGGACCTTGTGATATTTTATTGAATGGAGCGGGAGGAAATAATCCTCGTGCTACTACAGATAAAGAATATTATGAGGAGGGGGATTTAGATGCTGATACAAAGTCTTTTTTTGATTTAGAGCAGAGTGGTGTGGAATTTGTATTCAATTTGAATTTTATTGGTACGTTATTGCCGACACAGATTTTTGCGCAGGATATGATAGGGAGAGAGGGATGTAATATTTTAAATGTATCTTCTATGAATGCATTTACACCATTGACTAAGATTCTTGCTTATAGTGGGGCAAAAGCGGCTGTCAGCAATTTCACACAATGGCTGGCTGTGCATTTTTCAAAGGTTAATATTCGAGTAAATGCGTTAGCACCGGGGTTTTTTGTGACAAAACAAAATGAAAAGCTGCTCTATCAGGAAGATGGAACTCCAACGGCAAGAACAAAGAAAATATTAGCAGCTACTCCGATGGGAAGGTTTGGAGATTCGGAGGAGTTAATTGGGTCTTTATTATTTCTATTAAATAATGAAGCGGCAGGGTTTATTACAGGAGTTGTACTCCCTATAGATGGAGGATTTTCTGCTTATTCGGGGGTATAAAATAGGGTGTGAGGATAAGAGTGGAATTGTGGAAAATGTTGAGAAATTAAAGTTTATAGTTGTTGAGAGAACATTTTGGCAGGAGTTGCGCACATGAAAGGAAGTTTCCACCGAAGCCGCGCTCTCGCTCCGTTCCAGACGTAGTGGTACTAAATTCGTGGTTTCGCTTCTTGCGAAACTGCTTATTAAGTACCAACGTCTTCCAAGGGGCTTCTTTTGGAATACTTCCTTTCATGTGCTAGTTTATTTAGATAATTCTGAAATTCCGAATCCCATATAAATACTATTTTTTCTGAAAACTCTTTTTGCATATCTTCTCATTTAGATTTTTATAGTTTCTTATAACATTCACTTTTTAAAAAGTAGAACAGCCAATGAACCAGCGAAGACAAGAAAGTATTCCAAAAGAAGCCCCTTGGAAGACGTTGGTACTTAATGAGCAGTTTCGCAAGAAGCGAAACCACGAATTTAGTACCACTACGTCTGGAACGGAGCGAAAGCGCGGCTTCGTTGGAATACTTTCTTGCCGTAGCGTCCTCTTTTTCACTTTCGCAATGACCTAGTATTATAGTAGTCGGTTTGAAAAAAAGCGTAAAGGCATTTGTTTGTTTATTCAAATATGATATATCATTAAATGGTATTTCGATTTTAGTGAATAGAAATCTATTTAATATTCTTTTTATATTTTTACATCATGGTTAAAAGAAAAATTTTTAAGAAGTCTAATATTTCAAGTCTTGGTCTGATAAAATCCATTTGAGTTAATAATAAATTTATAGTATTTGTGAGTTATTTAATATGATAGATTCAAAAATTCTCTATTTTTCCATAACTTTATTTTTTATGTCCATTTTTTGATTTTAAATCGAATGTATAAGTGAACCGGTTCAAAGGAGAGGTGATGTTGTGACAGATAAGGATATGATAGAATGTGTGCATGAGGATATAAAAAAGGGATACCAGATGGTGATGAAAGAATATCTGAATCTGGTTTATGCAATTGTATTGAATAAATTAAAAGCTGATTGCAGTAAGGAGGATATAGAGGACTGTGTGAGTGAGGTGTTTATTGAAGTGTTTGAAGGAATTTATCAATTTGATTATGAAAAAGGGGCATTAAAGACATATATCAGTACGATTGCGAAAAGAACTGCGATTGATTATTGGAGAAAGAAAAAAAGGGAACAGCTTCAGGTAGCTGGTGTTGAAGATATGGAAGAGTTAGAAGATGTAGATTCACCGAAAAGTAGTGTTTTTGAAATGGTGAATCAGAAAGAAGAAAAGCAGAGGTTGTATCAAGCGATTCTGGATTTGGGAGAACCAGATACTACTATCATATTGAGAAAATATTTTTATGGAGAAACTGCAAAGCAGATTGCAAAAAAGTTGTCGATGTCTGTTTCTAGTGTACATAAAAGGGCAGAACGTGCATTAAAGAAGTTGAGAATCAGATTGGAGGGGTTGCATGAATAAATGGTTGAAGAAAATGTTTAACAATATGAATGATGATGTAGTAGAGGATATAGCGAAAAGAGTGAATGGTGTAGAGGAAGAAATGTTAGAACGGGTTTCAGAGAGAGTTTTTAAAAAGATGGGGATAGAAACGGAAACAAAAAAAGAAAAAAGGAAGATGACTGAGATGAAAAAAAGAATGGGCTTTTTAAAGGCAGCAGTAATTACAGTGATTTTACTTGCTATAGGGACAGGAGTAGTATATGCGGCAAGAAAATATTTTCGGCTGGAAGTAAAAGAAAATCAGTATGGAATGGAGGTCGCTATTGAAAGAGAGGAAGAGAGTGAAGAAAAAATAAAAGAAGAGAGTAGTGTGTTATCTACTTCTGAAGAAAAGGGATATGTAGATGTGAAGTTAGAATATATTCCAGAGGGTATTATACAAAATGAAAAAGAGCCATGTTTATATAGTACAGAAGATGGGGAAGGAGCATTTGCAGTAATTCTTTATCATTTACAGAATAATTACAGAAATATATTGAGTCATGCGAATGTGGCACAGACCTTTCAGACGGAAAAAGGTGAAGGGTTATACATTGCATCAGATGTCAGATGGAGAGCCATTTTAGTATTTCAAGACGAGGAATATATGCTTATGATAGATTCTATCTCTCCTTCTTTAAGTAAAGAAGAACTTATTAAAATGGTGGAAAATGCATCTTTAATATGGAAAGAGGATAGTTCTGATGTTGAAGTGAGTGTGATAGAATGGACAGAGGATTTACAGAAATCTTATGATTCTTATTTGCAGCGAATGACGGAAGAGATTATGCTTGAGGATTTTAATGAGGATGGGGAGGTTGATGTTTGGGACAAGATTGTTGGAAACGTAGGAATGGGAATAAAGGGAGTACATCTTTATGAACCAGAACAGGAATTTTTGCAGGATAATTGGAGCTATAAAGTTAATTCTGCATTTATCACAAAGCATACAGATTCGTCATGGGATGGTGTGCCAGATTATTTTGAATATGATGAAAAGAATGATATTACAAATGGGTATTCTTATTTCGTGGTAAATATGAGTATTACATGTGTGAAGGAGAATACTTTAGTTGAAAATAAGCTATGGCTGAATCATATTTGGCTGGGGGTATTTGATGAAAATGGTGATAAAGTAGATGGAAGTGAGGCTTGTACGACATCGAGTGGAAATAATTATTTGGAGAAGGATTATTTTAGTTATGTTATGCAGAAAGGGGATAGTTTGACGGCAGATATAGTTTATGTGATAAAAGATGATGTGATGTCTGATGAGAATTATTATATACTAGAAGTAAATAATCATGGAGTTTTACCATCAGATGCATCGGAATTTAGTATCATAAAAATTTTGCCGGAGAGATAATGGAAGAAAGTTTTATTTTTGTGGAGAGATAAAATAGGGTGTATTTGAAGCAAAGGTTCGCTGCGGCAAGGAAGTATTCCAGCGAAGCCGCGCTCTCGCTCCGTTCCAGACGTAGCGGTACTAAATTCGCCGTTTCGCTTCTTGCGAAACTGCTTATTAAGTACCAACGTCTTCCAAGGGGCTTCTTATGGAATATTTCCTTGCCTTCGCTAGTCTGTTGATGGTTCTACTCCAATGCGGTCAACTTAAGCATGATATATAAGTGTATCTTGAAAATTAGTATTAGAAAATTTGTTCTTACTGTTACAGTTTTAGATTGTAAAAACTCTTAAGTTGACCACATTGGGTTCTACTCTGTGAAAAGCGAATTTCACCATAACAAATAAAATAAAAAGACTGAACTGTAACAATAATAGAAATTAAAGTTTATAGAAAACTTGTTTTTTCTTTTCTAGCAGTGTAAAATAAAAAGAGAAAAGCTAGAAAATTATGCTTAAAAAGTTTGAAAAAGTAGAGAAGAAGGGTGATATGGGATGGAGAATATAAAAGAAATATCTATATTAAAAACATGGATAGAAAATAGTGATAATATTGTGTTTTTTGGAGGAGCAGGGGTTTCTACAGAGAGCCATATTCCTGATTTTCGCAGTGTAGATGGTCTATATCATCAGAAGTATGACTATCCGCCAGAGAGAATTTTAAGTCATAGTTTTTTTCTCTCACATTCAGAAGAGTTTTATCGTTTCTATAGAGATAAGATGATCTATACAGATGCAGAACCAAATGATGCACATAAAATATTAGCGGAGTGGGAGAGAGAAGGAAAGGTGAAGGCAGTTATTACACAGAATATAGATGGTCTTCATCAAAAGGCAGGGAGTCAAAAAGTGTTAGAATTGCATGGGACTGTCTATAAGAATTATTGTATGAGATGCGGAAAAAAATATGAATTAGAATGGGTATTAGAACAAGAAGGTGTGCCACATTGTAATTGTGGTGGGATAATTCGCCCAGATGTTGTTTTATATGAGGAAGGTTTAGATCAAAAAGTGATACGTGAAGCGATTTATTTTATAGAACAGGCAGATATTTTGATTATAGGAGGTACTTCTCTTACGGTATATCCAGCAGCAGGTTTAATTGAATATTATAAAGGCAATAAGCTAGTATTAATTAATAAATCTGTGACACCATATGACCAAGAAGCTGATTTGAGAATAGAAGGGAGTATAGGAGAAGTATTTCGACAGGTGAATACAAAGATAGAAAATTAAAAATTTTTCGGATAGTATGATTTTTAATTTTCATAAAATAGCCAACAAACTAGCTTTGGCGAGGAAGTATTCCATAAGAAGCCCCTTGGAAGACGTTGGTACTTAATGAGCAGTTTCGCAAGAAGCGAAACCGCGAATTTAGTACCGCTACGTCTGGAACGGAGCGAAAGCGCGGCTTCGTTGAAATACTTCCTCGCCAAAGCGAATCTTTCGTCTAAGTGTTCTCTTTTCTTAAAACTTAAAAAGCGATAAAGTAACAATTATCTATACCTATTCAACAGATTTTAATGATTCTGCCATGCTGATTTTTTTCAGTTTATATCTCATAGCAATCTTGACGAATCCAGCAAATATAAGAGTCAATATAAAACTAAACAGATAACTTTTCCATGCAATACGGCTGTCAAAACACATGGCATCTGGTTTTATCTTAGACATTGCAAAAGAGTGTAAAAGTTTTCCGAAAAATAGCCCTAATAATGCTCCTATAGATGTCAGCATATTGATTTCCCGAAATATATAAGCAGAAGATTCAGAGTTGAAAAATCCGAGTACTTTAATTGTCGCAATTTCTCGTATTCTCTCTCCAATATTGATATTGATCAAATTAAATAATACAATAAAAGCTAAAACCCCAGCACAAATGATAATCAAAAGTACAACAAGATTAAGGCTGGAAAATGATTCTTCAATAGATTCTTTGATATCTTCATTAAGCATGATATGGCTGACGATATCTTCATTGAGTATAGAAGCTACAATATTATGTGTAGTAATATCTGTGTTGAAGTTCAAATAAGCAGCATTCACAGAAGCATCATTAAAAAGTTGTATCATGGTATTTTCTGAAATAAATAAATAATTATTGATATAGTTATCAAATATACCTGTAACAGTTACATTAATCTGCTCAAAAGCATCATTTATCAAGGTCACTACATTACCCGTTTTAATATTGAGTTTATCCGCTATTCCCTTACATATAATAATTTCCTCATCTTTTGGATAGGATATTATGGTATCAGATGCTTGTAGATGGATAAAAGGGGTGATATCTTCTTTGGCTGAAGTTATGGTAGTGCTTTTACTGATTCCATTTGCAGTTATCTCTATATTATTCTCAGACAAGAAAATCGAATCGGTTATCATAGTTTGATGTTGTTCTATAAATTGGTTTTGTTCTTCTAAAGTTAGAGAATCAGTAAAAGTCACTTTTGCATCATATTGTATGATTTCTTGATACTGATAATCTGTTACATTTTGAATAGAATCTTGAATTCCAAAACCTGTCACAAGTAAGGCAGTACAGCCGCTGATTCCGAGTATCATCAGAAAGAAACGCTGCTTGTACCGAACTACATTACGCAGAGATACTTTATGCAAAAAACTGATCCGACGCCATATTCTTGTGCGTTCTAATAAGATGCGTTTCCCATTTTTGGGCGCTTTTGGTCGTAGAATCAAGGCTGGAACATCACGCAATTCTTTAAAACAGCAGAGAGCAGAAATTACGGCGGTACAAAGCATAGCAACTCCTAATGATATAATACACATTTTCCAATCAAAAACATAGAGCAGGCGCTCAGAGAAATTATAGATAGTTTTATACGCGCTCCAAAAGATCCTTGGAATAAAAACTGTACCACAGAAAAAACCGATAATACCCCCAAATAATCCTGCTGAACCTGCATAAAAAAGATATTTCCTCGATATTTGCAGTTTGTTATATCCCATAGCTTTCCATACACCGATTTGAGTGCGCTGTTCATCAACCATTCTTGTCATTGTTGTACCACATACGAGAGCTGCAACAAGAAAGAAAAAAACAGGAAATACAACAGAGATATTTTCTATAATTGTGGAATCTTGTTCAAAAGAAGCATATCCTGTGTTTTCACTTCTTTTGAGAATATAAACAGAAGGGTGTTTAATAGAATCCACTTCCTTTTGTGCTTCTTCTATATCTAAATATTTTTCAGCCAACTCATTTTCTGGTTCTTCAAAAGAAGCTTCTATTTGATCTATCATTTCGATATAATATGGATTTTCTTCTAAAGAGGGAAATCCTACATTAGGGATCTGTTGGGCAGCGTCTTGTATAGCAAGCTCCTTTTGAGCCTGCAGATTCTCATTCGCCTCATCTAATTTTATTTTCGCGTCATCTATCTCTTTTTGAGCCTCTGCGACAATCTCTTCATAACGTATATTTGCCTGAATCTTTGCTTCCTTAGTCACTTCATCTTCTTGTTCTGCAACAGCATTTTTATAAGCATCACTATAAAGCGCTCCTGAATCTTTTAAAGTCACATAAATCTCTTTATAATAATCTGATGTGAAGCATGATTCATTAACAAACAAAAAGGCAGTAATAGTTCCATCACCTAATGAAGTTGTACCACGATCACCGCTGATATAGAGAGGAGATGTCGCTATGCCTACTACTGTAAATTCCGATACATGAAAAGCATCCAATGTTTCTTCTTTATTAGAATCAGAAAATGAAATCGTCTGCCCGATCATATTTTCGTCAAAGAAACTGGCATCTAATACACATTCAGAATCTGTTTCCGGCAATCTGCCCGATATAATATTTAACTTATTAATATTGTCAGTGATAGAATGTACTCGAAAAGTCAGATCATTTTTTCCTATCGTAAAGAGTACATCTTCATAATGAGCACCTTCTGCAGATGAAATATTTTCCAAATCAGAAAAAGAAGCAGTATTATTTTTAGAAAAACCAATAGAAGATAAGATTCGATAGTCATAAAAATTTTGTTCTTCCAAATATTTTCCTGCAGTATGAACAAGAGCCGGACGGCATACACATAATCCCGCGAAAAAACCAACACCAAGTGCTATAATAGAAAAGATAGCTAAATATCGTTCTATACTATTTTTGATTTCTCGAAATATAGATTTTATCAGTACATTCATAATATCACCATTCAATCTGCTCAATCGGCGTAGGATTAGGGTTTGTTGTAACAGATTCGATAGTTCCACTTTTTACATGAATGACACGATCGGCCATATCACAAAGAGCAGAATTATGTGTAACAATCACGATAGTCATATTTGTTTTGCGACAAGTATCTTGTAAAAGTTTAAGTACTGCCTTTCCTGTATGATAATCTAATGCTCCTGTCGGTTCATCACACAAAAGAAGTTTTGGTTTTTTTGCTAATGCACGAGCGATAGCGACCCGCTGCTGCTCCCCACCAGATAATTGAGCAGGAAAATTGTCCTTTCTATCAGATAGACCAACTTCTTGAATAACTTGCAATGGATCTAAATGATCCTTACAAATCTGCACGGCAAGTTCAACATTTTCCAGTGCTGTTAAATTTGGAATCAAGTTATAAAATTGAAATACAAAACCTATTTCATATCTTCGATATGCGGTAAGCTGCTTTTCATTATAAGTTGAAATTTCTTGTCCATCTAACCAGACATTTCCATCTGACATAGTATCCATGCCGCCAAGAATATTTAAAATAGTCGTCTTACCAGCACCAGATGCACCAACGATTACACAAATTTCACCCTGTTTAATCATAAAATTTGCATTATTTAGTGCGCGAATATCAACTTCACCAACTTTGTAGGTTTTTCCTACTTTATCAAAAGTAATAAACTCAGACATTCCATATCCTCCTGTTTTTTGAATTTAAAAGATTAAAATCTAGATTGTCCAAATGAATCATTAAAATTATAATAGTTACAGTTCTGTCTATTTGGGGATCAAAGGGTCGCTCCGGCAAGGAAGTATTCCAGCGAAGCCGCGCTCTTGCTCCGTTCCAGACGTAGCGGTACTAAATTCGCGGTTTCGCTTCCCCAGAAACTGCTCATTAAGTACCAACGTCTTCCAAGGGGCTTCTTATGGAATACTTCCTTGCCTTCGCTAGTTTGTTGACTGTTCTACTCTGTGAAAAGTGAATTTCACAATAACAAATAAAAAGTCTTAACTGTTACTTATAATAATATAAATAAGCAATATTGTCTTGAATTAACTAATTTTTTATGATAATATTGCTTTTATCTTTATAAAAAATTTTTTTATTATTTTGTAAATATCTTATCTTGACCATAAAATTTTGTGTATTATAATATTATAAAAGTATGATTTATATTTTTCCATAAACCATTACTTAGATTATTACCAAAAAAGAATATAATAAAATCCCAATTTTGATAAGTTATGAAAATAAATATGTCCGCACCTGTTGAAATCTTTAAAAATGAAGATATTTTATATCTATATAAGATAGTACTTGTAAATACTTCTATTATAAATAGAAGATATTATTGAATTTATGAATTTGAAATAATTCTATTGTAACATAAAACAGAATTTATGTTAAGTCATTATTTTTACATTTTAACCAAGTTTCTGTTTCCGCGAAAGGGAAGGGACTATTCTAATGAAGCCTCGCTCCCACTCCGTTCCAGACGTAGTGGTACTAAATTCGCCAAACCCATAGGGTTCGCTCATTAACGAGCAAGCGTCTTCCAAGGGGCTTTTTTTAGAATAGTCCCTTTCTTTTCGCTAGTTTACTGCCATAGGCGAGTTTGCAAAATAGGGTACATTTGTTTGTATAATCGAGTTAAAATCTTTGACTTTAGGTTGATTTAACTCGTTATGCTAGTTCATTTGAAAATTGAAATTTATAAAGGTGGTTCTTTTGAGTTTTCTATTCTGTGCAATTGATTTAGAAACATATCAAAAATACAAATGATAGTCGATAGTAGTTCAATTTCAATAAGTAGAACAGCCAATACACTAGCGGAGGCAAGGAAGTATTCCAAAAGAAGCCCCTTGGAAGACGTTGGTACTTAATGAGCGGTGCGGTTACGCGCCGAGAATTTAGTACCACTACGTCTGGAACGGAGCGGGAGCGCGGCTTCGCTGGAATACTTCCTTGCCGGAGCGACCCACTCTGGTTCAAATGTAAAAGGAAAGGAGAGAGAGACCATATTTATAAGAATATGGTGATAGGATATGGATTTTTTAGAAATGAAAGTTTGGGAATATATAAGAGAACATGAGATGATTTCAGAGGGAGATAAGATAGTGGTAGGACTATCAGGAGGGGCAGATTCTGTTTTTCTTTTTTTTATTATGTTAGGATTAAGAGAAAAAATGAATGTGGAGTTTGCCTGTGTGCATGTTCATCACGGAATAAGAGGGGAAGAAGCGGATAGAGATAAAAGATTTGTGGAAGAATTATGTAGAAAGTATGGAATTTATGAAAGAACTTTTTTCTATAAAGTGAAAGAGATTGCGAAAGAAAGAAGAATATCAGAAGAAGAAGTGGGAAGAATTTTGAGATATGAGAGTTTTCGGAAAGTAATGACAGAACTGGCATATAATAAAATAGCGGTGGCTCATAATTTGGGGGATCAGGCAGAAACTATAATACATCATTTATGCAGAGGGAGCGGGCTAGATGGATTAGCCGGAATTGAACCAGTGACAGGAGAGATTATAAGACCTTTATTGTGTTTGGATAAAAAGGAAATAGAAAGATGGCTGACCCAAAAAGGGAAAGAATGGAAAATAGATTCTACAAATTTAACAGGAGATTATACACGCAATCGTATTCGAGGGGAAGTGTTGCCTTTATTAGAGGAGAAGGTGAATAAGGAGGCAGTTGCCCATATAGCGGCTTGTGGAGAAGCGCTTTTAGAAGTGAAAAGATATATGAATAAAAGAGGAATAGAAGCTTATCACAAGATGGTGGAAGAAAAAGAGGGAGAGATTGGGATTTTATTAGAGGAGTGGGAGAAAGAAGATGTTGTGATACAAAAAAAGGTTTGGATTTTAGCGATTGAAAAGATGGCGAGTGGAAGAAAAGATATTACATCAAAGCATATACAAGCATTGCTGGAATTAGCAGGAAAAGAGGTTGGAAAGAAAATCGATTTGCCGGGAGGAATTTATGCACAAAAAGGATATGAAAAGGTTTATTTGAAAAAGAAAAGGGAAGAGAAAGAGAAAAGAAAAGAGGAAATAGAGGTCTGTGTGAAGCATCAGAATGTGTATGTTTTATCAGAAGAGTGGTTGGAGGGTGGGGGGAGGCTAATTGTGGATCAAGCGCAAAAAATGGATTTTACTATATGGAAAGAAATAAAAAAAATTCCTGAAAATACCTATACGAAATGGTTTGATTATGATAAAATAAAAGATACTTTGCTACTCAGAAATCGAAAAGAGGGAGATTATATTGAATTGGGGACTGGATTAGGGAGGAAAAAACTCAAGAAATTTTTTATCGATCAGAAAGTGCCTAAAGAAAAAAGAGATTCTATTTTGGTGTTAGCAGATGGAAGTCATGTTCTCTGGGTTATCGGTTATCGTATTAGTGAAGGGGTAAAAATAACAGAGAATACCAAATATATGGTAAAAATACATTTAGATGGAGGCAATACAAATGGGAGAAAAGATTAGAGTATTATTGACCGAAGAAGAAGTGGACAGAAAAATAGAGGAAATTGGAAAGAAAATTAGTGAAGACTATCAAGGAAAAGAGATTCATTTAATTTGTATTTTAAAAGGAGGTATCTTTTTTACTTGTGAACTGGCAAAGAGAATCACCGTTCCTGTTTCTTTGGATTTTATGTCAGTGTCTAGTTACGGTGCAGGAACAAAGTCCAGTGGAGTGGTGAGAATAGTAAAAGATTTAGATGAACCATTAGATGGAAAAGACGTGATTATTGTAGAAGATATTATTGATTCAGGAAGAACTCTCAGTTATTTAATTGAAATTTTGCATAAGAGAAATCCAAAATCTATTAAACTTTGTACATTGCTAGATAAACCTGAGAGGAGAGTTACAGATGTCAAGGTGGATTATGTAGGATTTAATATTCCAGATGAATTTGTGGTGGGATATGGATTGGATTATAATCAGAAATATAGAAATTTACCTTATATTGGTATAGTAGAATTTGATTGAGAAAAAGTAGAGATTTGAGAATAAGAAATATTTGAGAATGGAAAGGATGAACAAAAGTTGGTATTTGATAAGAAAAGGGAGGTTTCGATTTGAAATCTAAAGGATTAGGAATATATTTTGTCATTATGGCAGGCTTAATTGTGCTTATGTTATGGTCTACTAGAAATTCTTCAGGAACAAGTGGTTATACGTATCCGACATTTTTGAGTAATTTAGAGGCGGGAGAAGTATCTTCTGTTACAGTAAGGCAAAATGGAAATGGAGAAACTCCTACAGGAGAGTTAGATATTGTGCTGAAAGATGGAACAAAGAAGACTTTATATGTGCCAGATGTAAAAGATGCTATTAAGGATATGAATGAACAGAATATGTCAAATTATTTTGTGACAGATGTGCAGCGAGATAGTTTCTTTTTAACTGCTATTTTGCCCGTTCTTCTTGGAGTGGTTGTGATTATCGTATTTTTTACCTTTATGAATAATCAAGCGGCAGGAGGCGGAAACAGCAAAGTGATGAACTTTGGAAAAAGCCGTGCGAAGATGGTAATTGATACAGCGAAAAAAGTGACATTTAAGAGTGTGGCTGGATTAGATGAAGAAAAGGAAGAATTATGGGAAATCGTGGATTTCTTAAAAGCCCCTAAGAAATATCTTCAAGTAGGAGCTAGGATTCCAAAGGGAGTGCTTTTAGTAGGACCTCCCGGTACAGGAAAAACATTATTGGCAAAGGCAGTAGCAGGAGAAGCAGGAGTGCCATTTTTCAGCATTTCTGGTTCTGATTTTGTGGAGATGTTTGTCGGTGTAGGTGCTTCCCGTGTGAGAGATTTATTTGAAGAGGCGAAGAAAAATTCTCCTTGTATTATATTTATCGATGAGATTGATGCTGTGGCGAGAAGAAGAGGAACTGGAATGGGCGGCGGACATGATGAAAGAGAACAAACGCTCAATCAGTTGTTAGTGGAAATGGACGGATTCGGCGTGAATGAAGGAATTATCGTGATGTCTGCAACAAACCGTGTGGATATCTTAGACCCTGCTATTTTACGTCCGGGGCGTTTCGACAGAAAAGTCATGGTAGGAAGACCCGATAGAAAAGGAAGAGAAGAGATTTTAAATGTTCATGCCAAAAATAAACCACTCGGAGATGATGTGGATTTAAAAGAAGTGGCTAGGACTACAGCAGGATTTACAGGCGCGGATTTGGAGAATTTATTAAATGAAGCAGCCATTTTAGCAGCGAGGGACAGCAGAACTTTTATTGTGCAAAATGATATCAGACAATCTTTTGTAAAAGTTGGGATAGGAGTGGAGAAGAAAAGCCGTGTTATCAATGAAAAAGAGAAGAAGATTACAGCTTATCATGAAGCAGGGCACGCTATTTTATTCCATGTACTTCCAGATGTAGGACCTGTGTATTCTGTATCTATTATTCCTACAGGAATAGGAGCGGCTGGATATACAATGCCATTGCCAGAAAAAGATGAGATGTTTAATACAAAAGGGAAGATGCTTCAGGATATTATGGTGGATTTGGGAGGTAGAATCGCCGAAGAGATGGTATTTGATGATATTACGACAGGTGCATCACAGGATATTAAACAGGCGACTAATATCGCAAAGGCTATGATAACACAATACGGAATGTCAGAAAAAGTGGGGTTAATCCATTATGGCAGTGATGAAGATGAAGTGTTTATCGGCAGAGATTTAGCTCATACAAGAAGTTATGGAGAGAGTACAGCAAGCTTAATAGATGAAGAAGTGAAGCGAATTGTAGATGAGTGTTATAGGAAGGCAAAAGAAATTTTAACAGAACATGAAAAAGTGCTTCATCGATGTGCAGAATTATTGTTGGAAAAAGAGAAAATAGGCAGAGAAGAATTTGAAGGTCTATTTGCATAAAAAATTTATTTAAAATAACAATAAAAAAAGTGATGTTAAAAAATGGATAAGTTATTTTAGACAAAAAGTCTTGTCTATAAATATAAAGTTTGTGCACACTTTCGGATAGATAGATGCTATAATAAATATCGTAAAACCCCCAATACATTATATAGTTTTTGCTACACCCCATAAGAAACGAAATACCTTCT
>CANRVK010000039.1 GCA_947643285.1 uncultured Eubacteriaceae bacterium | reverse complement strand
AGAAGCGGGATTTGCGAATTTAGTGTCCGCTACGTCTGGAACGGAGCGAGAGCGCGGCTTCGCTGGAATACTTCCTTGCCGGAGCGTCCCCCTTTCGCCTCCCCCAATCACCTATTAACTATAAATATCTAAAAACAGAATACAAATACTCAATCTATGCTTCTCATATTTTGCTGATATTGTCCCATTCATCTGTTCCACTAAAGTCTTTGCAATCGCTAATCCTAAACCTGTTGACTTTCGCGCAGCTTCCACTGTATAAAACCGATCAAACAACTTCCCCACCTGCACCTCATTTAATCCAGATGCTGTATTAGCAAAAATAATTTCCCCTGTTTCTGACAAAATAATATCCAAATCACCATCACTATATTTTATTGCATTATTCAAAATATTAGAAAATACACGAGCTAAAGCAGAACTATCAAGATAACAGATCACCTTATTTTCAGGCATCTTAATATTCGGAATAATCCTCCGCTCATTCAAAGCCACATAAAATGCCGCTATACTCTCCTCCAACACCCTATTGATCTCAACCGCCTCCCTTATCATATCATCTTCTGTCGTAAGAATAACAGAATATCGAAAAAGTTCCTCTGTCAACTGTTTTAAAATTTCCGTTCGGTTTCTGATCACTTCAATATAGCTCTCCACGGTTGTAGACTTCTCTTCCTGTTCAAGCAAATCCAGATATCCACAAATCGCAGTCAAAGGAGTTCGCAGATCATGAGAGATATTAGAAACCGCATTTTTAAGTTCCATATCTCCCTGCTGAAAACGATGTCGGTCAATGCGTAGTTTACGAAGTTGTATATTAATCGTATTCGCCAACTCACGCATATACCTATCATGAGAAGAAATATCAATCAATGTATTCGTGTCGGTTATGAGTCTATCGACAAAAGCCTCTTTTATTTCTCTTGCAGCTTTTTGTAACAAATATAGTTTCACAACTAAAACACCCATCATAAAAGCCAAAATGCCGATAACCACCCATAACCAATCTTCCATTATAAACTCCTCTACTTTAAATCCTTTTTATTAAATACAACAATACCTCCTAATGTAACAGCAATCGTAATAAATACCGATGACAAACCCATACATACAGGATGTGCAATCTTTAATTCAGACATTTGAATCCCCTGCCCTGTCGGCAAAAAGTCTATGATAAACTGATATATCTCTCTCCATACCCCACGAACATAATTTGGATTCGGTGTCGGATCAGTCATTTGCATCCCTTCCGCAGTAAGCACAATACCACTACTCAATTCCGGCTGACATAATGCATTATAAATCATACTTGTGAAAATTGTGAAACCTAAAAATACCAAAATACACAAAACTGCGGATATAGCTTTATTAGAACAAATCATTCCAATAAAAGTGAAAATCGCAGAAAAAGCTGCTACAAACAAAACACTGATCGATAAAAAAATCACCAACCCCATACCCATTTTCCATAACCCAAGTGTTGGAATACCTATTAATCCACCGATCAGCCAAACCAACATCATCAAACATGTAGCAGAAAAATTAATGATCAGATTTGAAAAATAAATATGAAAGCGAGTATGTCCTATCACAAGTTTATTTCTGATACCCCCATCACTATACTCTGTACCTAAAAATAAACTCGTAAACACCGCACAAAATAACCCTATTGACAACGCATAATGAAAATAATACTGATCTAAACTATACTGATACTCAGACATGACATCTGAGGTAGCCTGTCTGCAGCCATTGAGCATACAAAGAACAGAATAAATCAACATCACTAACATACTGATCCAAAATACTTTATCCCGTTTTAATCGTGAAAAACCTGCTGATAATAACCTACTCATTTTTGCCACCTCCAACAAGACTGATATAATAACTTTCCAGACTCTCATCTTTTTCCTGCATAGAAATCACCTCACAATTCACCTTAGATAATTCCAATGTTAATTGTGATATTTTAATCTTTGCAAATACATCTGCCTCTGTATCAGAAAAAATCTTATATTCCACTTTCATTTTATCCAACACATGAGCCAATACTTTTGTATCGCTCACTTCCATATGAACACATTTTCTGCAAGTTTTTTCTAATTCCGCTGCACTCACTTCTTTTACAATAGATCCATTATCAATAAATCCATAATACGTGGCAAGTTTAGAAAGTTCGTCAAGAATATGGCTTGAAATCAAAACTGTAATTTGCCTCTCACGATTCAATTTTAAAATCAATTCCCTTATTTCAATAATCCCCTGCGGATCAAGCCCATTTACTGGCTCATCTAATACTAAAAAATCGGGATCTCCCACAAGCGCTATCGCAATTCCCAATCTCTGGCGCATACCAAGAGAAAAATTTCTCGCTTTCTTTTTCCCTGTATCATCGAGTCCCACCAACTCCAAAATTTCATGCATTCCATCAAAAGATGGAAGTCCCAGAATACGATATTGCTGTTTCAGATTCTCCTCTGCTGTCATATCCATATAAATAGATGGAGTTTCCACCACTGCTCCCATTCTTCTTCGTGATTTCACAATCTCCTTTTCCATATTCTTTCTTCCATACAATATATAATCTCCAGAAGAAGGATTTTGAAGTCCACATATCAATCGAATCAGAGTTGTCTTTCCAGCACCATTTTTCCCAACAAAACCATAGATCGCTCCCTTGGGAACATTCATAGACAGTCCATTTAACGCTTTAAAATGTCCATAACTCTTACTTAAAGCATTTGTCTTAAGAACATAATCCATAACATTTACCTCCTTATATCTGATGCTGATATTCTATCCAAGAATAGTAAAGAAACCAGTAAAGAAAACAATAAAGAAATAGTAAAGATTATTCTGTTCTCATCTTAAATCCAATCCCCCAAACCGCTTCAATATAATCCCGATCATCTATCTCACGAAGTTTTTTTCGCAAATTACTGATATGCATTTTCAAAGAACTCTCTGTGCAGTCAGGAGTATCTTCACTGATACGATCTAACAGAGATGATTTTGTAATCACCTGAGATGGATTCTGCATCAATAATTTCAAAATAGCATATTCTGTCCTAGTCAGCTTTACCTCCCTATCATGAATCGTCACTATATGCGAATCCATATAAAGCACTATATCCTGAAAAGTCAACATAGAAATAGAATCTGTACCACTCCCTGCCAAATTACGAAATTGCACCGCGATTCTTGCCAACAATTCTTTTATATGAAAAGGCTTTGTAACATAATCCACAGCACCGCCAAGCAATAAATTAACCTTATTATCAATATCCACCTTCGCACTCATTATAATAACAGGAATCCCTTTTATCTTAGGAAGCACTTTCTCCCCATTCAACCCCGGCAGCATCAAATCCAGCAACACAAGATCTGGTTTTATCTGAGAAAGAACAAGTATCGCCTCTGTCCCCGAATATGCGCGCGAAACACCATACCCCTCTTTCGTAAGTATCTCCTCAATCATATTTCCAATATAAATATCATCATCAATAATCAATATTTTCTTCAAAACACTCACCTTCATTCCCTATCCAATCCACTTTTCATCTCTCCTCAGCAAAAAAGGAACAGAACATAAACGCTCCACTCCTTTATTCCATAAAACCATCTCATTCCCATATACTTTACTACAAAAAAACTAATTCTGAAAACTTATTTTCCCCATTAACCAAATAGCTCCCTTAAATCTCATTCCTACAGAAGGTTCTCCCACCAAATCTTCTCTATTAATTCCCACATTCATCTTAAATTCATTACACTCTATCAACAAATTATACACCAATTCCCCTGTATAATGATTAATTCCACTTTTCACCTCTAAAATATCTCCCATTACAGAATACTGATCACACTCTACGCCATATGGCATAAAACAAGAATCCACAATTGTGAACACATCTTCTCTTCTAATTCTTCTCGAAATCTTAGAGTAAGTATCGATATCTTCTATCGTAAGACTTTCAATCGCCGTTTCATCTCCCATTTTAGCAGCAGAAAGAAGTTTTCTGCGATATTGATCTTCCTTCTTATATCTCTCAATCTGCTTTTTGTTCTTATTAATAGGAAATAATATCATTCCAGAAATCGATAATGCAGACAGTTGAACATTTCCCCTAAAATATGTCTTATTTCTATTTGTCAATACTACCTTTTCTAAGTATTCCAGCCCATTTTGCAAATAGTATATAATCGTAACACCCGAACGACTGTCTTCACACACTCCTGCAAATGATTCCTGTGAACTATGTCTTGCTACTGTAGTTTCCTCTTCCACCGCTCCTCCGCTGCCTTCTATATAAGGAAAATAATATTCCTTTTCAAAATTTCCCTCTTCCGTATAATAACCACGAACGATAATTCCCATTTCACACACAAATTCTTTTTTTAATTCTACTATATTTTCTTTTTTTATTTCATTTTTTACAATCTTTTGTTCATCTGGATATTCGATCACTTCATATAGTAACTCCTTTAAATCCGCCTTTTTTAAAATACTCTTAAAACCAATGGAGCGTAAATATTCATGCATCTTTTTTCACCTCACTTCTTCTATTGGATGCCAAGTACTATATTGTTGTCTTTATTTTAAAGCATATCTCCTAATTTTACAACATTTTTATTCAAACTTTCGACTAGAAACTTTAAGGGGGTCGCTCCGGAAAGTACCTATTCCAACGAAACCGCGCTCCCGCTCCGTTCCAGACGTAACGGACGCTAAATTCGCAGCCCCGCTTCTTGCGGAACTGCTCATTAAGCGCCAACGTCTTCCAAGGGGTTTCTTTTGGAATAGGTACTTTCCTCCGCTAATTCGGTGTCATGGGCGAGTTTATAAAGCAAGATGTGTTTCCATATACTCCTAAACTATAATGATTATTCAACGCTTTCTAAAACTAAACTCTTACCATCTAAAGTTAGTAGACTTGATATACTGCTAAAATATCATAAGATATGCTTGCTAAAAGTTATTTTTTTCCTCTACTTCTGTCTAAAACTTATATATATAAAACGTATTTCTATTTTCCTTTATTTTAAACTTGAATTTATAGGGTTGACTGAAAAGTTTCACCTTAAGGTGAGCATTTTAACTCTATTATGCAAACCATAAAAATCTATATTTCCTATTCTTTTGTATAAATTGCAGACAACAAAAATTTCTATTTCAGAATAGCCAACAAACTAGCACAGAGAAGCAAGTATTCCGAAAGAAACCCCTTGGAAGACGTTGGCGCTTAATGAGCAGTCCTGTCAGGGGCTGCGAATTTAGCGTCCATTACGTCTGGAACGGAGCGGGAGCGCGGTTTCGTTGGAATACTTGCTTCTCTGTGCGGAACTCCCTGTTCTATGAATACTCCAAAAACTTTTAAAATCTTTCCAAATTTCTGTATTTTTATATTGACAATATTTTAACAATAGTTTATAATGAAATCGTTAAAACATTATCAATCAGTGAAGATACACGATTAGGAGGCAAATTCAATGGCAAAGAAAGAAACAGTAATCCCTACAATTATTGATAACGTAGATGCTTTGTTAGAAAAAATGGAAGCGATGAGAGAAGCTCAAAGAGTTTTCGCAACCTTCACACAAGAACAAGTTGACAAAATCTTTTATGCCGCTGCTGTAGCAGCTAATCAACAACGTATCCCATTAGCTAAAATGGCTGTAGAAGAAACAGGAATGGGTGTTGTAGAAGATAAAGTTATCAAAAATCATTACGCAGCAGAATACATTTATAATACTTATAAACATACAAAAACTTGCGGTGTATTAGAAGAAGATCCCGCATTTGGTATCAAAAAAGTAGCAGAACCTATCGGTTTAATTGCAGCCGTTATTCCGACTACAAATCCTACTTCTACTGCAATCTTCAAAACTTTAATCGCATTGAAAACAAGAAATGCTATTATCATTTCCCCACATCCTCGTGCAAAGAATTGTACTATTGCAGCCGCAAAAGTTGTTTTAGAAGCTGCTGTAAAAGCTGGTGCACCAGAAGGAATCATCAGTTGGATTGATGTTCCATCTCTAGAATTAACCAATGAGGTTATGAAGGGTGCAGATATCATCTTAGCTACTGGTGGTCCGGGAATGGTAAAAGCTGCTTATTCTTCTGGAAAACCTGCATTAGGCGTTGGTGCTGGTAATACTCCTGTTATCATTGATGACACTGCAGATGTTAAAATGGCTGTCAGCTCTATCATTCATTCTAAAACTTTCGATAATGGTATGATTTGTGCTTCTGAACAATCTGTAACTGTTTTAGAAAATGTTTATAATGAAGTGAAACAAGAGTTCCAAATCAGAGGATGTTACTTCTTAAAACCAGATGAAATCGAAAAAGTTCGTAAAACTATTATCATTAATGGCGCATTAAATGCTAAAATCGTTGGTCAGAGTGCTCACACCATTGCGAAATTAGCTGGTGTAGATGTTCCAGAAAGTACAAAGATTATCATCGGAGAAGTAGAATCAGTAGATATTTCAGAGGAATTTGCACATGAGAAATTATCCCCTGTTTTAGCAATGTATAAAGCAAAGACATTTGATGAAGCGATTGCAAAAGCAGAAAGATTAGTAGCAGATGGTGGTTATGGTCATACTTCTTCTCTTTACATCAATGTAAATGAAAAAGAAAAAATGGCTAAACATGCAGAAGCTATGAAAACTTGTCGTATTTTAGTAAATACACCTTCTTCTCATGGCGGTATCGGTGATCTTTATAACTTTAAATTAACTCCATCTTTGACCCTCGGCTGTGGTTCTTGGGGCGGAAACTCTGTTTCTGAAAATGTTGGTGTAAAACATTTATTAAATATTAAAACCGTTGCCGAAAGGAGAGAAAATATGCTTTGGTTCAGAACACCTCAAAAGGTTTACTTTAAAAAAGGTTGTCTACCTGTAGCGCTCAATGAATTAAGAGATGTTTTAGGAAAGAAAAGAGCTTTTCTTGTAACTGACTCTTTCTTATATAAGAATGGTTATACAAAACCTATCACAGATAAATTAGACGAACTCGGCATTGTATACACTGTATTTTCCGATGTACAGCCTGATCCTACTCTAGCAAATGCTCAGGAAGGTGCAAAGGCGATGAAAGCATTTGAACCTGATGTTATTTTAGCATTAGGCGGTGGTTCTGCAATGGATGCTGGTAAGATTATGTGGGTAATGTATGAACATCCAGAAGTAAACTTCTCAGATATGGCAATGCGTTTTGTGGATATCCGTAAGAGAGTTTACACATTCCCTAAAATGGGAGAAAAAGCTTACTTTGTAGCTATCCCTACTTCTTCTGGTACAGGTTCTGAAGTAACACCATTTGCCGTTATCACAGATCAGGAAACAGGAGTAAAATATCCATTAGCTGATTATGAATTATTGCCGAATATGGCGATTATTGATACAGACAATATGATGAGCCAGCCAAAAGGTTTGACCAGCGCTTCCGGTGTTGACGTATTAACCCATGCATTAGAAGCATATGCGTCCGTTATGGCAACAGACTACACAGATGGTCTTGCTTTAAAAGCTATGAAGAATGTATTTGATTACTTACCAATCGCTTATAATGATGGAACAAACGTAGAAGCTAGAAATAAAATGGCAGATGCTTCTTGTATGGCAGGTATGGCATTCGCAAATGCTTTCTTAGGAGTTTGTCACTCTATGGCTCATAAATTAGGTGCTTTCCACCATTTACCACATGGTGTTGCAAATGCTCTTTTAATCAGCTTAGTAGTAGAATTTAACTCTGCAGAAGCTCCAACAAAGATGGGAACATTCTCTCAATATCAATATCCTCATACACAGGCTCGTTATGCTGAATGTGCTCGTTTCTGCGGTATCCAAGCTAAAGATGATGCAGAAGCAGTTAAGAAATTAATCGAAAAGATTGAAGAATTAAAAGCTGCTGTAGGTATTAAGAAGACAATCGCTGAGTATGGCATTGATGAAAAATATTTCTTAGATAACTTAGATGCAATGGTTGAACAAGCTTTCGATGACCAATGTACAGGCGCAAATCCTCGTTATCCATTAATGAGCGAGATCAAAGAAATGTACTTGAGAGCATACTACGGTAAATAAAATTGATTACTTTTTAAATACTGTTTTATATTAAACTAAAAATAAAACTAAAATTTCTTTGCCTAAAAATATAAAAAGACTCTGGAACATCTCTCTTGTTCTGGAGTCTTTTAAATTAATTTTATTTCGATAAAAATTTTATAACTATATAACTATAATTTTTAGTGTAAACATTTAAGATATACTGAAAATAATATAGGTGATTGCAAAACTCAAAAAGGAATAGTTATTGTTTATTTGCTGAAAAATCAAAAGGGGACGCTCCGACAAGGAAGTATTCCAACGAAGCCGCGCTCTCGCTCCGTTCCAGACGTAGTGGATACTAAATTCGCAAATCTCGCTTCTTGCGAGTTTGCTCATTAAGTACCAACGTCTTCCAAGGGGCTTCTTTTGGAATACTTCCTTGCCTCCGCTGGTTCGTTGGCTGTTCTACTTTTTAAAAATGAATGTTCGATAAATTGTGAAATTTCAGAGAAAAGATATGAGGAAGTAACTTTCAAAAATGTTAGTATTGATATGGTTTTAGGGTTTTGCAATTATCTAACTGAAAATAATAAAATGAAAGGAGATCTAAAATGCGCATCATACCATTATTAGAAGACCAAGCACAAACGATATATTTTAAATATTTAGTACACGATTTTCATAAAAAAGAAATAAAACCATGGGAACATATAAAGAAACTTTTAGATAGACAAAACTATCTATGTTTAGGTTTATTTGATGAAGAGAACACGCTATTTGCCTATGCTTTTTTTTGCATATCTCAAGATTCCTCTTGGCTTTTTTTAGATTACTATGCTGTTTGTACTGAATATCGTGGAAAAGGATATGGTTCTATCTTTATAGAATTATTAAAAAAATATCCCACTAATAAAAATGGCATCTTAGCAGAGGTAGAAAATCCTGCTTATGCAGAAAATGAAAAAGAAAAGCAGGTTTGTATTCGCCGAATAGAATTTTATAAAAAAAATAATTGGCATTTATCTCAAGTATATACCTGTGTATTTGATGTAAATTACCAAATTATACAACTTCCTTTTTATAATTCCATAGACGATTCTCTCATATATCAAGAAATAGATAACATTTATCACACACTATTTCCTGCTTCCATCTATGATAAAGAAGTAAAACTTCATAAATTATAGACAGATTTTTTCCTCTTAAATATTCAGGTTGACAGTTACTATTCAGTCTACCTGAGAATTAAAGGTTCGTTCTGAGAAGGAAGTATTCTAATGAAGCTACGCTTTCGCTCTACTTCAGATGTGATGGTACTAAATTCGCAACCTTACTTCTTACAGGACTGTTCATTAAGTGCCAATGCCTTCCAAGGGGTTTGATTTCTTTTGGAATACTTCCTTTCCTTCGCTAATTTATTAATTTTTTTACTTTGTGAAAAGTGAAGCTCACAATAATAACAACAATAGAATAAAAAGGCTGAATTATTACCTTTTATACTCACAAAATTACTTTTTTATCAATGAAAACTTTAAAAAAATTTTCTATGAAAAATATAATTGTTAAACAATCACTAACTAGCTAAGGCAAGAACCTATTCTAAAAGAAGCCCCTTGGAAGACGTTGGCACTTAATGAGCAGTTCCGCAAGAAGCGGGGCTGCGAATTTAGTACCGTTACGTCTGGAACGGAGCGAAAGCGCGGCTTCGTTAGAATAGGTTCTTGCCGTGCGAACCTTTCTCTAAAATGTTCTCTCTTCTTTCTCACACATTTCATAATCTAGTATTACAGGTACAGACACTTCTCCTTGATATGTTTCGGATAATTCCAAATCTTACCTTAAACTCCACACTATAAAATATTTCTCACTCCATTTCTCTGTTCTGCCTAAAATAAAGATAAACGTTACTTGAGCAAAAAATAAACTGAGAGATAAGCCTTTGATACTATCTCCAGCTTTTCCCTCAGTTCAAATCACATATATACCTTTTCACCTTATACAGCAAAAATATATTACCTATTTATTGATATTCTACAACATCTAACCATTTCATCAGCAATTCTTTTTCTTCTGGTCTTTTCTTTGTGAGCTGTGCTGCTGCTACAATTGGAAGCCATCTTTGCACATACTGTTTTGCTGTTCCTGTCTTTTCGCAGAATTTATTCAAATATATATCAGCTTGTTCTGTAGACTGTAATGCTAATAATAAATAAGTTCTAGCAACATCTGCACTGGCATTTCCTTGTGTTGCATGTACCCAGTCTAAAATATAAGTCTTTTCTTTTCCAATAATAATATTAGAAGGATTAAAGTCACCATGACATAATTTAATATGTTTAGGCATACTCTCTAGACGTGTTAACAATTCATATTTTGTAGTTTCATTAATCTCTGTCACGCTTTGAATCTGTCTAATCATCTTTTCTTTCATACGATTGAGCAAAGGACATCTTTTCACATTCACTTCCAACTGCAAATCTACCATCATATCTATGTATTTTTCTACATCATCTGGATTTTCTTTCATCAGTTGTGCAATTGTTTTACCTTCAATGAATTCTGTAGTGATTGCCCATTGTCCATCAATTTTAGAAATTTCAATAATCTTAGGTATATTTAGACCTGTTTCTTCTACTCTAGCGGTATTCAAAGCCTCATTCAAAACCTCAGAAGTCGGATGATCTGCTTTAAAAACTTTTACAGCCATATTATCCACTTTATATACCTTTGCTGTTTCTCTGGACGAGATCATGTTTTCATTATTTAGTTCCATATAAATCCCCTTTCTAGTTAATCCATCTATTTTTTTATTTCAATCCATGCTCGGTAATTTCACGAAGTACAGCAGTATCATACCATTGTGAGGATTGACCTCATGTTAGTGAAGGTATACCGATTTCTCTCCGCCCACCACTGCTGTAGGATACTGTTCTCGCAATTCATCACACCATTTATAGAAATGGGGGATTTCTTGCTATTTTATGTTAAAATGCTTCTTGTATCTGTATATATAATACTACATTTTATCTAAAAAGTACAGTATTTTTTTTATTTATTTATGCAAATTTTAAATTATTTCCTGAATTTTCATAGCTTTTTTATCAATATTATCATCTTCTTTGCACTTTATCTTTTCGTTCTTTATATATATGCCATAAATAAGTCTTTTCTACTATTTTTCCTAATTTTTTAATATTTCCAAGTTTCCCATCGCTATTTATTCAATTACTTTTGTGATAAATATATTTAAGTTCTCTATCAAGTTTATTTTCTTTTTAGGCTCTATCCTGAGTCCATTTTCATCTTTAAATATTTCTAACACAGGTCTATCTGCCATTTCTAAATTCTGTTTAATAACCCTTCCTATCTCTCCTTCATTTGTCTGTACAATCGTTCCATTTGGATATTGTACAATCATCTGTAAAAATTTTCCTGTTATTTCTTTATCAAATAATACCCTTGTATTATCTCGTAAAAATTCTATCGCTTCTTGTAAATTTGTTTGTCTATATCCTATACCACTTATCATTTGATCAAATGCATTACAAATAGAAACTATCTTCACTGATAAACTAAGCTTATTTCCAGTTAAATGTAATGGATAGCCGCTGCCATTCTCATATTCATGGTGAAATAAAATAATATTTTTAGCTTCTTCAGATAACCACTCTTCTTCTTTTAACGCATTGAATCCATAAATAGTATGCTTTTGAAATTCTTTTTGTTCAAAAAGTGGTTGAGATGATATATCTATATTTTCATAATCCACTGTAATATATCGTAAACCAATATCATGTAAAATACTTCCTCTAGCAATATCCTTTGCCACTTCTTTCTCCACACCCAATTTTAAAGCTAACATACTAGACAAGGCGCATACATTAACAGAATGAGTATACATATCTCCTCCTTGTGCTCTTATTTCCACAATTTCTTCATATACTTCTTTTTCATCTAAGATATCTTCTATTAATGTTTCTGCAACAGAACATAGAGAAGCTAGTTCTGAATTATGTTTATAAATATGTTTTTCTAATACATTTTTTACTTTTTCACTACACTCTTCCTTTACTTGTTTCTGTATAATTTTAGCTTTCTTTCCTTTTTTCTTTTTTGCACCTATTTCTTCTATATAAACATACTCTATACCCAGTAAAGGAAATCTTTCTATATATTCTTTTTTTAATACTGTTCCTCGCGCCATAAGTACTGTAAAGGAAGATGTAAATAAATCTTTTGCTAAAATTTCTCCTCCAACTAAATCTTTTACTGCTATTTTTTTCATAGGTACTTATCTATTCCTTTGTCATAGCACTTTAAATTCCTATTTGTGGATATTATAAAAATCTATAAAATCATTATCTATCTGATGTAGACTTTCATAGAAATTATCTTTACGCCTTGACTCTTTTCCTTTCCTCTGAAATTTTAACTATACTACTTTTGTTTTTTCTCATTATCAATATTTCTTTACCGCTAATTTTACTTATAGTGATATATAATATCTTTTTTATAAAAATTCTCATATATCTCTTTTTCTATAACGGAATACTTTTTTTTCATCTGATTTAATCCTAATATTCCAATTAAAAACTATTTTTTAATATTTTTCCGTTTTACAATTTAAAGCTGTATCCAAAGCTTTTTTCTCCTCTTCGCCTAATGCAATATAAGAATTTCCATCAATAATTTCTTTTACATAAGTATAGCAGCCTTCTCTGCTATGCATTGCATTTAAAATAAAGCCATTGTTTTGTTTATCCAAAAGTGCAAGAGAAAAACTCAATTTTCCTCCCATCTCGTTAAATGCATCATACTTTACAATTCCTATTTTCTGATAAGTAATTAATAAATTTTCTGTAATATCTTTTATCTGTTTCTTTCTTTCGTTATTCTCTTCCTCTAATTTATCAATCTTGTCAAGATATTTTACAATGACTTCTTCTAAACTTTCTGCATCTTTCCCCCTCATAAAATTTTTAAATCTTTGGTTTATTTTTTTTATCTTTACAAGAGTTATAATAACTAGAATAAATAATGCAATTATGAAAATTCCTCCGCCTATGCCTACATAGCAAACATATTCTATATTCTGTAATAAAAATTCTTTCATTTTAAAGCTCCTATCTCATTCCTTCAAATAACTCTATAAGTCTTTCTAGTTCTTCATTAGAATAATATTCAATTTCTATCTTTCCTTTATTTCTATCTTTTTTATTGATGATCACCTTACTGCCTAAAATATCTCTTATTTTTTCTTCCATATTATTATAGGCAAGTTCTTCTGATTCTGTCCATAATTGTTCTGTTTTTGTCTTTTTCTCAGGAGTTAATATTTTCTTCACTATTTTTTCTGTTTCTCTTACACTTAACTTTTCATCAAATACTTTCATAGCTAAATCATATTGTTTATCCTTATCTTCTATAGCAACTAATGCTCTTCCATGTCCAGCCGATATCATATCGCTTATTATCATTTTCTGAACACGATCATCTAATTTTAATAAACGCATCGCATTAGTAATCACTGTCCTGCTTTTTGAAATTCTTTCTGCTAATTGATCTTGCTTTAAATGAAATTCTTCTATCAATCTATAATAAGCTTCTGCTTCTTCTATAGGATTTAAACCTTCTCTTTGAATATTTTCTATCAAAGAAATCTCCATCATTTCTTGTGGTGTATAATCTTTTATAATAACAGGCACTTCTTTTAAACCAGCTAATTTTGCAGCTCTCCATCTTCGCTCTCCAGCTATGATTTTATAATAATCATTTTCTTTTTGAACTAATAATGGTTGTAAAATACCGAATTCTTTTATAGAATCTGCTAATTCTTCTAAAGAATCTTCATTAAATTCTTTCCTAGGTTGTTCTCTATTTGGCTCTATTTCTGTTATCTTTAATTTCATTTCTACTGGTTTCTCTATTACTTTTTCTATCACCTTTTCCACTATTTCTCTATTTTCTTTCTCTATTTTTTTATCATTCTTATCCGAAATCAATGAATCTAATCCTTTCCCTAATCCAGCCTTCTTTACCGCCATTTTATCTATCTCCTTTATTTATTACTTCTTCCGCCAATAATTTATAACTCTCTGCCCCTGCTGATTTACTGTCATATAAATTAATAGGCATACCATGACTTGGCGCTTCAGCTAACCTAATATTTCTAGGTATAATAGTTTTATAAATATTCTGGTGTAAATTATTTTTATAAATTTTGTGGTTTAAATTTTTTTACAAATTTCCCCCTATTTGTAATTATAATTTAGTTCTCGCAAAATACATAGTGAAAACGACTCCCTCTATATTCAAATTTGGATTTAATCGCTTCTTTACCAAAGTGATTGTATGTATTAACTGGCTCAATCCCTCTAAAGCATAATACTCACATTGAATGGGAACAATAATGCTATCCGCTGTAGTCATAGCATTAACTGTCAACATACTTAAAGAAGGCGGACAATCAATAATAACAAAATCATAATTATCTCTTATAGCATTAACCTGTCCTCTTACAATATATTCTTTTCCTTCAATATCCATTAGTTCTATTTCCGCACCTGATAAATTAACATTAGAAGGAATTAGTGATAAATTATTAAATACATTTTCTAATAAACATTCTTCTAATAAACATTCTCCGATAATCATTTCATAAATAGTATTTTCTAATTCATTTTTATCTATCCCTAATCCACTGGTTGTATTTCCTTGAGGATCCATATCAATTACTAAAACTTTCTTCCCCTTTTCCGCTAAGCATGAAGATAAATTAATCGCTGTTGTTGTCTTTCCGACTCCTCCTTTTTGATTTGCTATTGCAATAATTCTACTCATATAAACCCCTTTCCTCCACTAAATTATAATATATTTATTATATTAATTATAAACTTATATATAGTAAACATAAGATATATTTATTTGTATTATTTATTATATAAATCATTTTATCACAAAGATTTGGATATTACTAGATGTCCTAGTACTCTTTTCAATAATTTTGTAATTTTTCTTATATTTTAATCATGTATTAGTTGTTATTCATAGGATATTCATAGGATTGAGTTTCCGCAAAGGGACGGGGCTATTCCAACGAAGCCGCGCTCCCGCTCCGTTCCAGACGTAACGGACACTA
>CANRVK010000038.1 GCA_947643285.1 uncultured Eubacteriaceae bacterium | reverse complement strand
CTGCTTGCCACGATACGAAAAATAAGGTATAATAGATTTACGATATTTTCGTATCGGCTTAGAGTAATCACAGTTATCTTGGTAGGATGGTGATTACTCTTTCTTTGATTTCTGGTACTGTTCTTCAATCCCTTTTCTGACAATTTCGGAGCGTGAACTATCAAACTTTTTCGATAAATAGTCTAGTTTTTCAACTATTTCTTTATCCATTCTCACTCTTAGCATATAATCTTTCGGATTTTCTGTTAATTTAGTACCCTTTTTTAATGCAGCCAATTTATTCACCTCTCTTTCTGTGTTGCTACACACTTAGTATACTATGTTGCTACATACTTGTCAAGAGGTTTTTTAAAAATATTTCAAATTTTTTCCGCCCTACCAACAGAATCAAAAAAAGACCTGATATTTCATCAAGCCTTTTACCAATATATTTTTAATATCTTTTTTCTATTGTAACAAACTAGGCAATATCCATAAGTCCTTCACATAATTCCCTAATTCGATAGCAAATACATGTTCTTTTGTTATGCTTTGAATTAAATCTTTATCAACTGTGAAACTAATAACTTTTCCCTCGCTACCATCTGTCATATCCGCGACAGCCCAATAATCTATGTATTCGTACTTGTCGCCACCCTGATTTTTAACAATATCCTCAATATTATGATAATTTTGATTAATAGTAGCTGTATTATTATAGCTTGTCTGTATTTTTGTTTTTATAACCAACCCATTATCAGATGTTTCAATGACTTCAACAAGAGTTCCATTAACTACACTAAAACTTGTTTCACTACCATAAGGACCTCCCCAAAAAATACTTTCTACTTCTTCAACAGTTATTCCAAATTTATCTGCTGTATTTTGTATTGCATTTTCTTCATAATCATTACAAGCTTGATGCCAATCTGCTGTAACTTTCTTCCATTCATCTGAATTAGTATCTAAATCTTCATTTCCTATTGTCATCCAATTAGCAGGATTTTCACTAGAAGTTAATAAGTTATTATAGTAGTCATATATTTTCTTTTTATTTACATCTGCTTCTATTGTTTCATTTATTATAGTTTCTGTTGCTGTTGTACTTTCCTGCTGCGTCGTTGTTTCCTTTTTTGTTGTCTGCTGCTGTGTCGTAGTTTGTTGCTCCCGTGTCGTTGTTTCCATCTTTTTTTTTGGCTCAATAATTCCCAATGCCTGACCAATGATAGAAATAACAATAATTACTCCTATAAACCCACAAAATCCTAGTATAATCTTCTTTTTCATACTCTTTTCCTCCTTGTAGAATTTTACGCTCATTTTACCACTATTTTTACAATATTTCAACATAAACAACAAAATTCTACAAGAAAGTTTTTTTATTTTGCTCGGTTTGCTTTCTTTATTGCTTCTATATATAAATCATAAGCAGCATTAGCAATCAATATTTCATTTGGTGTCATTTGATTAAATACTACATTATAGTCCATTCCTGCGTCAAACACTAAACGCCAACCATCCCACTGCTCCTTAGTTCTTTGCTTTATCTGCTTCTTGCTTAATTTCCTCTCGAAATTTCCCCTGCATTACCTCGCGAGCAAATTTCACCACTTCATTGAACTCATCAATATTATCAAAGTCATCTACTGTAAGTCCTGCTGGCTCTACGATAATATTCTTAAACAAATATTCTGCCATCTTTTCTGTTGATGTAACATTTTTATCTTCCAAATAAGTACTATCAACTGCTTTCAAAGCACAGCTTAAGCCACTAAACTGTGCTGTATATTCCTTTCCATTAATTTCTTTTTTCACAGTATAAAAATTCTTTTTCATCTTTTTTTCCTCCATCTTTCTTATTCTACCGTGTAATCAAACACCTGAAACTCAAATTCTCTATCTGCTAATTCTACTCCCTGTTCCAAGGAAGGAGTTTTTTTCACCATCGCTTGTGTACCGCCCACCTTTTCCTCAATACTCTTGTTATTTACCCATATATCAACCATCTCCCCTGTTTTTGCCAGATCTAAAAGATATTTCTTTTGTGGGCTAGTTCCTTGTATGGTTATTGTAATCGTACCTAAAGTGTTATTATTCTTATTGACAACAACATCTCCTTGTGCTCCTACTTTAGCGCTAACATTATCTTCATCCTTTTCACAAGAAACCATATCCTCGCCTAATCCTGTAATATATACGCCACCAACAGTTATTACACAATCTTTTGCATCATAAGCTTTTATATTTGCCATGTCTTCTCACCTTTCCTAAATTTCTAATGTTCCATTAATCTTTGCTTCATGGATTGCGCCAGCTAATTCAAATCTAAATTTACCGCCATTATATTTTCTATTATTTCGATCTTCGATAGGAGTTTCTTCTCTTGTTGCAAAATCTGTCACATACAAAGGCGCTTTATTCTCATCCTCTGCTATCATTCCGGCTTTAAAAGCCTGACTTAAGACATTTGTAACGGCATTTTCTAGTTGACTTATTCCTACATTTGTAAAACTTATTTTAGGATTTTTGTTCAAAATTTTTTGAGCATTATAAGTAATATTTCTGATAATCCAATCTCTGCTGTCTACTACATCAATATATTCTCCACTTAGTACCAATCCTTCACTTGTTACAATATCCCCTGCCTTTTTTACCACAGAAATCGCTCCTGCTGCATGAATATTATCCAATTGTGTATCTGCAAATTTCTCAGGAATAATTCCTTTTAAAATAATATTTTTATAAGTAAAAGAACCAGCTTCTAGTCCCGCGGTTGCCCCAATAATCGCACCTTCTACCGCACTATTTTCATCACTATATACAATGGCAACCGTTCTTTCTAATTTTCCTAGATTATTTACTTCTTCCAAACTAGAAACTCTTACAAATAACATCTTATCTTCCGTAGCTTCTATATAATTCGCTAATTCTTGTATGGTATCATCATTCTGCCCAAAGCAAGGAATCACTTGTCTATAGTCTTTATCTTGCAATTGTTGAAGTGCTACTGTAATCTTTGAAGTAGCAGCACATATCGCTATCTTTTTAGGTTTATTCTCCTGCATAAATATTTTCTCGCATTGCTTATAGATTGCACTAGAATTAGAAAATCCTGCTTCTGCTACCTGTGTAAAATCGCTATATTCTGCATATTCTTTTGCAATATCAGACATTCCTTGAATAACAAGAGGAATACCAAATCCTGCACTGCCGATACTTTGTGCTTTTGTAATATTTACTGTAATATCATTCTTTGCCATTTTTTATTTCTCCTTTTTATTAAATTCAAAACTTTCTATTAATTCCTTTTCTTTCTTTATTCTATTTATAAAACAAAAAGTGACATCAAATCCTTTTCTATATTCATACTCTACCGTTAATAAAGTATCCCTATCATTCATTTCTCCAACAGCTCGGACAATGATTCCATTTTCTTTCAAGTATTGCCTTCCTGTTTCTTCTAACCAATCTCTTACCTTATATGCGATTTCTAATACTTGATTATCATTTTCTCCCTGAATAGTGACACTCCATCTTTGAGCTAAGAAAGTATAGGTATCATCCTCTTTTTCCGAATAAGTACCTTTTTTCGTATCAGAATTTAAAATCGAAAAGGATATATAAGGATAAGAAGGGATATGATTTGTAAGGTTAGATTTCACTATTTCACACCCTGCTACCAACTTCATTCCATCTACAATAATTTCATTTAAATTCCTCTGTTCTATCAAAACTATCCACTCTTTTCAATATATAACTATAAAATCCTGCATAATAAGAAAAATCTATATCTTCCAATACTTGATATTTCTTATTATTTATGAAAACATAAGCATGAAAAGGAATTTCTTCTAGTACAAGTAACCTTCTATCTTCCTTTTTATAAGTGCCACCACTTCCAAATATCTTTTCTTCTGGTAGCGGAATCATCGCACCAGATCTCTTATCCCTATGCTTTATTTCTCCTTCTATCCAATCTCCTGCTTCATAGTGACCATCTTTTAAAGTAACGACTGGAAAGTCTATGGCATACTTCTTGATTAACCTTTCAAAATGATATAATGTTCCCATCATTCCACCTCATAACTAATACTATTTATCATATCTCCTGTATCAATTAGTGGATTACTACTTCCTTTTCTCTCAGAAGTAAATGAATGATTGGCGGGAGTACTTAAATCTCTTGCATAGTCTTCTATCTTACTTTTCATAATCAATCCTACCATCTTAAAAAATTCCTCCTCATTCATCTCTCCATACAATGCATAATGCATTACTTGACTCGCTTTTTTTCCTATATCCTCTTTATTTTTGTCATATCCTGCACGTAAAAAAGAACGCTCTGGAATAGTAATGAATTGTGTAGATGGCTTTAAGTGCAAGCCTTGACCATGTAAATAATTCCTCATTTTATCTGTCACTTTTATTCGACAACCAAATTCATGAATCCCTGCTAACCATGCCTGCTCTCCAAATACTCCTACTTTTACCTTTTTTCCATCTATTTTTGTAACAGATTTTTCTATTTGAGGAATTTTATTTGTTTTTATGGTATAAGTAATTCTCACTATCGCCACCTCTTAAAGCAAGGATAAAAGGTTATGGTAGGTTTTAGATATTTTCTTAACATTTGTCTAGCATAACTTTCTATGCTCTTATTTACATCTTTATCAAAAAAACTTTGCGATAACGTACCAGATACGCTTTCACTTGATATAGTTATATCTCTTTTAGAAATTTCACAATATTTTACTAAAAAAAGCTTCGCTCCTGAAGGCAAAGCTTTTATACTTTCTATCTTTGTTATTTCAAAATCTAATGTTGTGTTTTCTTTTAACCATTCTAAAGCGCTCTCTAAATATAAGTTATCTTGTTCTGAAAGATTTAATCCTAATTCCTTTAATTCCTCATTGCTCAATACCATCATCCTTTCGAGGGTGTCGCATTTGCTACCGTTGTATTTGGAGCTAATTTATGCTTTAATCCCACGATAGCAATATTTTTAGGATCTTTACTTAAAATCCAATTTTCTGGAGTGGCTAAATCTGTATTAGATGCATATTTTTTCGTTCCTGATAAGGTAGCAGATGGATTCCAACTTACTCCTAAAGGATGCAACACTAATGCTCTTCGATTAATTAAAATATTTTGAGATTTGGTTTTCTTTCTGTCTGTTTCTGTTCCAATTAAATGTGCTGGCATTCCATCATTTCTGGAAAATACTCCCTTACCTAAAAAATAGGTCATATAAGTATTCTGTTCTAAATCATAAGGCATATTATCATCTACTACCACTTCATAGCCTAAATAATAATTAATTTTAATTTGTAAAGTCGCATCATATTCTGTTTCGATATTTTGCTGTTTTTGAAGTTGTGTGTAAGTAGCAGAATGCATAAAAACTAAGCCTAGTTTACTAGAAGCATCACCCATGAGCTGCTTTGCGTCAAGAGTATTATCTACTCCAATAATACAATCTGTGCCAGTAGCAGCAGACACATCTAATACATGAGATTTTAACGCTCCTGTTGTTGGATCTAAAATTCCCTTTAAAACAGAAAGCATAATTGCTTGTTCTCTCTCATTCCACCAATCTGCTATCAATTCTCCGATTGCTCCAAGCGGATCTGAACCTCCAAATACTTTTGATAAGTCTGTATCTCCCCAAGCCTTTTGGCGTACTAATAAAGTCGCATATTCGCTCCCTGTTGCAATTTTATCTACTTCTATTTCCTCTTCCCCAAAAACTTCATCTTCTCCTGATAAAGGTTTATAAAAAGGCATAGTAATTAAGTTTCCACCCTCCGGTGTTCCATCAATCAACCTTGATACCGTGGGATCTTCTGTAGTTACTCCACTCTTCACTAATGCGGATTTTTGTGTGGTTCTCTCTAACGTATACTCTGTAAATTTGCTAGGTACAATTTGCATATCTGCGATAGTTGTTATTGCCATTTTTAATTCCTCCTATTTCTTTGCATTTTTCTTCATGGTTTTTGCTAATTCTGGATTAGATAATTCTAATTCCATCTGCTTTGTTAAATTAAAGGTTTCTTTTTCATAAGGATTTTCCTGCTCATTCCCCATATTACTTCTTCTGGGTTCTCTTCCATTTTCTTTAAAAATTTTGTCTACTTCTGCTTTTACTCTGGCGTCAATCAATTTACTTAATGTTTTTACGCGAGTGTCGATTTCTGTTTCATCTTCTGTTAAAACAAACTCAACCAAACCTAATGCTTCTTCTGTACCATCATCAAGACCTATCTTCTTCATGGCTTTAACTGCATACATACGATTTTTTTCTAATTGGAAGGCTTTTTCTCTTTCTTCTAACTCTTTTTCTTTTTCTGCTATTTCTAATTGTTTTAATTCCTCTACAGAAAGATTTTTCTTTCTCTCTTTTTCTAATTCTTCTTTTAATTTTTTATTATCATTTCCTAAGCGGTTGGTTGCTCTATCAATTTCTCTTTGTATAAAATCTTTTAGTTCTGCTGCCGTATAATTTTTTCCACTTTCTTCCTTTTCCTCTTCCTTCTGTTCTTCTGTACTCTCTTTTTTTTCTACACAAGTCTTTAATAAAACCTGAAATTCTTCTTGAGATATTGTGCCATTTTTTAATAATTCTTTTAACTTTTCTAAATCCATCTTTTTTCTCCTTTCGAGTCATTATTTTTGCCCCACATTCCGAGAGTGACAAAATATAATCCCACAAAAAACAGTTTTTCGTCATATTTAGGACATAAAAATACCATCTAGCTTTTTTGCTAGATGGTATTAATGCCATTCCTCTCCGCTTAATTCCTGATAGTCAATTATAGCACAGCTATATTTTATATACTCATTAAATACTTCCTCCATTTGCTTTGGAGCGTTTTCCTTTAATTCTATAAAACCATAGCCTATCTTCAGATAAGGCATTAATTGCTGTTCCAAATATCTTTGTTGAATCACATTTACATATTCACTATCAATATCTTCTATGTTTTTTGCTTTCTTTCTTTCATTAAAATTAAATCTCATTTTGTCATCTCCTTTATTAAAAAACTTATAAGTTTATTACTTTTTCCATAGTGAAATTTTGTTAGTGCCTCCGCAATTAATTCATCTACATTTTGGAAACCATATTGACCTCCTGCATATACGCTAATATCGTTTTTTATATTATATCCTACTTTATTTATATGATCAATAATCCGTTTATTTTGTTCTTCAATAAATCCTCTTATATCCTCTGGTCGCTTCTTTTTTGCGTACTGTAAGCGATACCAATGCATACTTTCATGCATAAGAGTTGCCCTTGCGTCATCTGCACAGGCATAATAATTAGGTCCTGCTGCCTTTTGAATTTGTACAACCAAACGATTTTTATTTGTATTATCTCGAAGAAAAATCGTATTACTAGCTGGACTATATGCGGCAATAGTTCCTGCCTTCATTTCTGTCATGCCACTTACAATAACATATCGTGGTTTTTCCATTCCTGTTAGATCTAACTTCATATCCTTTTCTATTTGTTTTATTAAATTTTCATAATAATTAATACTTCTCTTTGGCTTTCTAGCTTGTGTAGAAAAATATAAGTTATATGGAGAATCATTTACTTTATAAGCCTCTACCCGATACCCCTGCCTTTGAAAGTATTCTATATTACTTTCTTCTCGGTTTATCTGTACCTCTCTATAATATAATTCCTCTTCTTCTATATCCCAAGATGTTTCTTGTTCTGATACATTTTCATTTTCTCTAAATAATTCCTTGGTATCCTCTTTTATATCATAGGATAAGTAGCATCTACAATTAATATCTTCTCCTGCCGCCCCACTTTGTCCGGGTGCTTTCGTTCTTGCTCCTGATGGTAATTCAAATTCCTCTTCTACTAAAATTTGTACTCCTTCCATCGAGCGATGATCATAGATTTTGCTACTTTTTTTTGTTCTCACTTTCTTCTTTGTTTTTTTTGACTTTGACTTCGTTTTTTTCGCAGGTCTTACCCGTTCATCTTTCATCGTTCTCCATGTTTTTAACATTTGCATGTTACTATTCATGGATCGAAATTCATTCTCTACCGAAAGAGCGGCATCTAAATTTCCTGCTTCTCTTACACGATGTGCTTCTGTTCTTACTATCCTAATCGCCTTTTTATAATCATCATTTAAAGATGTTTTCATCCGTCTTGCCATCGTACTATATCTATCACCGTTCATTAAGCCAACAGAAATGTTTTGTTTTATCTGATAAATAATTTCTTTCCGATGTTTTTCTAAGCGATCATTTAGTGTTAACCCACTGATGGGATTTTCCACCGCATTTCTCATTATTTCTGGTGTACAAGCCTTTAAATTTAGAAAGGGGACTTTTTTTTTACATTATGTATTAGACCATTATAAGTAGCGTCATAGGTTTGTTCTATAGTTTTTCTTATCGTTCTCCTAACCTCTGGAGTAAGAGAGGTAATTTTTTGTTCTACTTCTTCTAAAAATCTAGCATATGCTCCATTTTTTTGTAAAATAGAATAGGTAAGGATATCATTTTCCGCATAACGCACATATTTTTCTGCTAAATGATTATTTAATTCCTTTAATAAGTTCTGATATGTCCTTCTTATTTCTCTTTCTGCTCCTTTGGTTCGATGTTCCTCTATTCTTCTTACTTCTATTAATAGTTCATCCAGCGTTTTCATCTTCTTCGCCTTCTTCCTCTCCTAAGTCCTCAATATCGTCTTTTTCCTCTTCTATTAATCTCATAATGTAAGAAATATCATCTACGAAGGACAATGCTCTAAATGCAATTTGCCTTGGTAATCCTGCTGCTATTAAAGATTGTACTGCTTGTGCTTCTCCTAAAAAGTCTAATGGGAAATTTCGTTTATAAGTGACAGAACATTGTAATTCATTGAATGGAATTTTTTTCTTCCGAAAACTGCTTGCCAATAGTTGAAACATATAGGTAGCAGCACTTATTTGTTTTGCTTCAAACATTCCACATTTTGTTTCTAATCCTATCAATTTGATTTTTAAAGCTATCCCACTGGCAGCGGTAAATTCTGGATCATTTAAATTAGGAGTTTTAGAAAAACGATAAATATTATCTTCTGCTCTATCCAAATGTCCTTTTACAAAACTGCTATCTATATTTTTTGTTAAATAGCTTACATCATAAGGTGTATTGGGATCATCTGGCTCAATTCCTATCGCCCCTGTCTTATTTGCCATTTTCATTGTTTCTTCATTTATGCGCACATTTTTAAATACCATATATGCATTTGCAAATTGATCTATATCATTACTATTATCACTATAAGAACTATCATAATCATCAATAAGTTGTAAGACTTTTTCTGCATCTCCCATTAGTTCTTGGTTATTTGCAATTCCCTGTAAGGGACATTTATCAAAAAGATGGCGTTGCTTTTTCTCTTTTTTTTCTATAAGACTTCCTTTTGTCCCTTCAAAAAAGTAAATATATGTTTCATCATAAAATTCTGCTCTCATACTAACATTATCATCAATATCTCGAAACTCATAATAATGTATTCCATAGCAGGGTTCTGACATTTCTGTTTTATATAAAATAATGGTTTCAAAGGGCGGCAAAACTGTTACTCTTTCTTTTCCTTCTTTATTAATATAAAATAATCTTGCTGCATATCCACAAATACTTGCATATTTTGTTGTTTCTAAATCAATATTAAACAGATTATTTCTTTTTACAAATTCATTTAAGCACTTTTCTGCCTCTTCAATCGCTTCTTCTCCTCCATTTTCCTCTATGGATTGGTAATCATCTGCGTAATTATAACTAGCAGGTTTTCCAGCAAAATATCCCACTTTCATATCTATAATTTCGCTAAAGAAATCATTATTAATTTTATTATTTATGGTTTGCTCTGATTCATAAGTGGCATTTCTTCCTTCTGAATCAATGGTTTCTTCTTTAAAACGAGGTTGTCTGGAAAAAATAGGAACATCTGCTTCATATGTTTTATATCTTCCATACATTTCTTTTGTGTGCATTCGATTTCCTTCATGACGCATGATAATTCTATTAAGCAATCTTTCTGTGATTCCATGCTTTTCTATTTCTTCTATTTCTGCTGTATAATTAGGATATTCTTCTCGTTCTGTTCTCACTTTTTGCCTCCTTCCTTCTATATTTTAATAATGCTTTATCAAAAAAAGGTCTGCCTTCCTTTGGGAAAGTTAGACCACATAAAATACATATTTTTATATCATTTATTTTCTTTATGTTATGCGTACACACATTTATCACCTAAAATCTTTTCATCATATTCCCTTTCAAATCTTCTACTTCATAATCGTCTAAAGCGTACCAGATGGCACTGAGTATATGACTATCTATATTAAACTCGTCTTCTATAATTTCGCCATTCTTATCCGTTTTAAATGTTAAAGTTTGCAATTCGTGGATTGCATTTTTACAATGATCTAAACAGATTATCTTCTTAAATCGCTTTATCTTTTTTGTATACTCTTCTCTTGAACCTTGAAATTTTCTACATGCCCTCATCCGAAATCCTTGCTTGCAGAAATATCGTATCGTCTTTGGTTCTGCACAATCTGCTTTTATTAACTCTTGCGTTCGCTTAAATTCTTCTATCTCTTTTTCTATTTCTGTATCATCTTTATTTCTTGAATAATATTCATAATAAAGATACAATATCTTTTCCTCTGGATCGACTGCTAATCTCACTAAGGCATTATAAGAAGTGACAAATCCAAAATCCATTCCATTTCTTAGCAGCGGATTTCTAATTTTCTTGATTCTTTCCATTCCTTCTTTATAAGGCAAGACCTCAAACTGTGGGAACACTAACTTTCCATTTACTCCAAATCTTCCTTTTCTTGCAATTCGATACAGATCCTTATCATGTATTTCTAGTTCATCTAATTGCTTTATATAGTCCTCTGGTACAAAAAAATTATCATCTACCGTACTGTGATGATAATAAGTATTATTTAAAATGATAATTCGTTTTTCATATAATTCTTCATCATTTAAAATATTTATATTTTCTTTTTGATCTTGAAAGAAATATTGATAACACCAATTAGACTTACTGACAGGATTCGTTGATAATAGAATATGATTACTTAATGTTGGATGCCTTAAACGCCCTAAAATTTCTTTAAAGCCTTCAAATTTAACCTCCGAACATTCTTCTATCCAAACAATAGAAACTCCATTTAAGGATTTCAATTTACATGGTTTATCCATTCCTTTGAATATAATTTTGCTTCCATTTTGAAATCGAACTTGCATAGGAGAAGAAGTAAAAACTAAATAGGGACTAACCTCCATTGCCTCTGCTACTTCTAATAATAGATCATAGCAAGAATCACGTATGGTATCATAAACTTCTCTAACTACTAAGGCTTTTCTTTTTTCTAACAATAATTTCGTAATCAGTTTTACTGCAATATGATAACTTTTGGAACTTCCATATCCTCCTACTAAAAAATATGTTTTGCAAGTCCAATCATTTATAAAATCATAAAAATGATCATTAAGTTTAAATTTTTTATATTTCATCTTTTTCTTCGTTAGCTTTTATAAATGTTATATTCATAGCTTCTCCTTCTTTCTCATTTTTCTCTTTTAATTTTTCCTCCTGTGCTTTCATCATCTTAATTCTCTGTTTCTGTTCTTTCTCATCTAGCTTTGTTTTTGTTCCTAAAGTATCTCTAATCGCAATATAAGCTTTTACATCACCTTTTAAAGCCTTTTGTATCATAGCAAAGTTTATCGCACTCTCATAACTACTATCTACTCCATTTGCTTCTAAAAAATCTTTAATACTATCCACTTCTATCTGTGCGGTTAAAAGTGCATTTAATGTCTTTCTAAAATTTGCTTTCTCCCGTCTTACTTTTCCAGAGGCTTTCCCACCCTTTCTTCCTTTTTCTCTCGCTTCCTCTCCGCTTTTTATAAGATTTAAATTCTTCTCATTCGCCAATGTCACCACCTCTCTTTTCTTATATATTTAAAAATTCTTTATTATCAACTCTTTATATAGTTCTCTTAATTCTTTACAATCATTTATTCATAACTTCTCCCCTTTCTTTAAATCAAAAAAGACATCCTTTTCGGATGCCTTTTCTTTTTTCATTCCTGTATTTCAACTCTTCCATAATATTATTTTATCATGTTTGTTGCCCTCTGAGTTATCCACTTTTTTTATTTTTTTAAAGAAAGTAAATAAAAAAAATATCTTCTTGATTCATAGAATTGTTTTCGTGCTTTCGGCACATCTAAATATTCATACGCAATCCCCTCTGTTACATTCATGAGTAACCATCTACTTATCTCTTCATCTGCCTCTTTCGCCGTCTGTTCTATCAGCTCAATTTCCTTTTGCAGTTTCATATTATCTATGGCTTGGCTTTCTGTTGGATTTCCTACGAAATTTCCTTTCGGCTGTCCATCGCTTTTTATCGCAGGAAGCGAATACGCATGAGCTAACTTCTGTTTCTTTTCGTAATACTGCATACAAAAATACTTCAATTCATTATATCTCGCTCTCGATATATGATAATCACTTAATTTCATATCTCTTTTTTTGACATCCATCTCATTTCTACCCCTTTCTTATCAAAAACTTTACTGGAAACATTTATAAAAAGATGCTTCTTTCTCTTTATTTTAACATAAAAAAAGAGGCAGAAACCGCCAACTATTCGCCAGTTTTCCGCCACTTGATGTATCAGACTCATACATATAACATTTACGACATCTTTACGACACTTTTCCATAAAATCCTATCAGATGATAAAAAAGTTTATAAAGATGATATTAGATAAAATATTAATTTTATGCCTATTTAAAACAATTTATCACATATTATAAAAAACGTTAAAAATTATAGCATATAATAATTAATATTAAAAGACAAAAAAAGAGCAATTCATCCCATTTCCTAAGAGGAAAAGGATCTTGCTCTATTTTTGATAAGATTATAGATTCTTAAAAAATATGCCTCACTCCTACTATATTCCTAGTTATGATATATTTTATTTATAACTCTTTCTTTAAGAAACCTTTCTTATTTCTCCACATGCTATCTTTGCTCCTGCATTTCCAGAAGGTTGTGTTGTAAAATCATCTGGATTTTGATGTATAATAATAGTTTTTCCTATGATATCATCTATTTCAAAATTTTCTGTATAAAAACAGGATAAAGCGAAACCATGATTTCCAAATAATGGCGGCAGATCTCCTTCATGATTTGGATGAGTACAATCATCTGGATTATAATGTGCTTTTGCATCGGAAAAAGGATCTTCTCTTGTACCAGTACATGTCTTTCCTTCATGAATATGAAAAGCGAATATCTCGTTTTTACATTCTTCTTTTGTATAAGGCAATCCCATCACCTGAGCGAGTACAAGAACACCATCTCCTACTTCATAAAAATACACACAACCCCGTATATCTGAAAATTTTCTACTCCCTCTTATACTTGCACACGCTTCTGGAAACTGTTGCGTTAAAATCTCTATTAATGATTTTTTCAAAGGACTCCCTCTTTTTTTTATTTTCTATCATATTATGCAGTAATTAAGAATTTGTTTTTAAAAATTCATGACTTTTTCAGATTTATTTCAGAGTACCTTAAGAATCTGGACAAAAATTAGTCACAGTTTTAAGTTAAAGTAAACCATATAAGTCAATAGGAAGAGTATCCCCAAAGACTATAAAAATGCTTTGAGATAATATCAATAAGAAGCTCCTGCTCCTATAAGTAGGGAGTATATCATATATAAACAGGTTTCGGCATGAGCCTTATACTATCACCAATTTGTTCATTAGAACAATAGATAGTGAAAGTCTTATGAAAATAATCTCTTCTTATTTACTTTCCAGTATCTAAGAAAGTTGATTAGCACATAAGAACCCAACATGTTTTCATTGTTGGAGTGTCAAGTATACTTTTCATACAGGCTGGAAGCATTAGTTGTCAGTATCCTTCCTCTCTTAGGAGTCGTTTATACGACTCCATTTTAAATTTCTCAAAAAATATCCATAAATTTAACTTTCCCTCACTAACCTTTTATCTCTCGCATAGTTTTATTTCACTTCCTAAAAAAATTTTTTCTTCTATTGACAAGAGAAAAAAATACTATTATAATAGCTTTATGCAGATATGGTTCATCGGTAGAATGCTAGCTTCCCAAGCTGGAGAGGGGGGTTCGATTCCCCTTATCTGCTTTTTTATTTTTGTTTCTTTTCTATCAATTTTCCTTATATTTTTTTGTCATTTTTCTCCATTCCACATATAATAAAATAAATCAAAATAATAAGGAGATTTATCTATGGCTTCACCTGCTTTTCTTCCTGTTTATGGAATCATACAAGGAATAGAAAGAGGCGGACAATGCTGTGAACAGCGCGTTTCCATTCAAACTCAAAATGGCATCGTCAATCTGATGGTTTCTCCTGAAACTTATGTGATTGATAATGTAAGACTTCGTATTGGCATGTCAGTTGTAGGCTTTTATGATGCAAATGCTCCTGTCCCTTTAATTTTCCCTCCTCAATTTAGAGCGGTAGTGATAGGAAGACAACCTTCTCGTGAAAATATCACTTTTGATTATTTTAATCGTAATCTAGTGAATTCCGATAATTCGTTAAAACTTAATCCCTCTCGCTCCACTCAAATTTTAACTTTTAATGGTCAATCATTTCAATGTCGATTAGGAAATCAGAACCTGATTGTTTATTATACAAATACTACAAGAAGTATTCCTCCTCAGACAACACCTTCTCGTATTATTGTTTTATGCTAAAAATAAGCAAATTTTATAGTGAAATAGATTTTAAAATATTATCATCTATCTGCACTATAAAATTTGCTTATTCTTTTTTCTCACCTTATTATCCTATTTTTTGCTTATTCTTTTCAATTTCTCTTGCCATAATAAAATCTTGTTTTAAAAGATGTTCAAACAGCCAGTCTTGCATAAACTCCTTTAAATCTTTTACTGTTTTTTGAATATTCACTTCCTTTCCTCTCATATTTATTTTTAATAAACGCTCTATTAATAATCTATGTTCTTTTTTATGTTCTTCTATATTAGAATATTGATATCTTTCCATTATTGTTTCTTCAAAATAAAAATGATAAGAAGTAAATTCTCGTAATTCACAAATTAAATCTACTACTTGCTTTTTTTCTACATTAACACCATTGTGCAATAAAAGTTGTTCTACATCTCTTCCTATACGAAAAAAAACTTGATG
>CANRVK010000037.1 GCA_947643285.1 uncultured Eubacteriaceae bacterium | reverse complement strand
TTTAGCGTAAGCCAGCCTACTTTATGGCCCATTACTTCTACAATGAACACTCTTCCATGGGAGGCAGCCGTTGTATGAATATAGTCAATAGCGTCAGTTGCTATGTTTACGGCGCTTTGGAAGCCAAAGGTCATATCCGTTCCCCAAAGATCATTGTCAATTGTCTTTGGTAAGGTGACAATATTCAAACCTTCTCCCTTAAGCATATTTGCCGATTTATGAGTGCCATTTCCCCCAAGAATGACGAGACAATCTAAATTTAATTTATAATAATTATGCTTCATTGCCTCAACTTTATCCAAGCCGTTCTCATCTGGCTCCCTCATAAGTTTAAAGGGAGTTCTGGAAGTTCCAAGTATCGTCCCTCCCTTTGTAAGTATACCTGCAAAGTCTCTTCCTGTAAGCATTCTATAATTTCCGTAAATTAATCCTCTATACCCTTCTTCAAACCCATAAATCTCCACTTGTTCCTCGCCATTAAGCAGGGCCTTTACTACTCCCCGCATTGCTGCGTTTAATGCCTGGCAGTCACCGCCGCTTGTCAACATTCCAATTCTCTTCATAGGGTTCTGTCCTCCTTTTATGACTATGGAAATCCATAATATTCCTTCTGTCCATCGTTTTTATTATATATTATTTCTGTTCCCCCTACAACCGTTTTTATTTTATGGAATTTTTGGTTAAGTACTTCCATCCATCTATCATTTATGATATACTAAATTTGTTTTGTGGAGAGTTATCGAAGTGGTCATAACGAGCTGCACTCGAAATGCAGTTGTCCATTACGGGCGCGTGGGTTCAAATCCCACACTCTCCGCTAAAAATTTAGTCTACAAGCAGTTTTATTGTTTGTAGACTTTTTTCTGGAAAATGATTGGAAATTCGCTTGTAAATATGATTGGATTTCTGAAAAGAAATAAGGTTGAATTTAAGTGAGTGACAGGTCAGGTAGAAGTGTCTAGTCTATGGTGATAAAGGATAAAGAAACTTCACGAAACTAGCAGGTTACAGGCTAAATAAGACTTGTTTTTTCATTATCTAAATGATATAGAATTGATAGTTTTGGAGAGGTTGAAAAGAGAAAAAAATGGAACAGGAGGATATATAAATGAGTTATGAAATAATAAGACTTATCGATAAACCGGAAATAAAAGAACGAGCTGCACAATGGTTTCATGAAAAATGGAAGATTCCTTTGGAGGCATATGATGAAAGTATGGAGGATTGTTTGACGAAAAAAGAAGCTGTTCCTCAATGGTATGTGGCAATGGAGGATAATAGGATTATTGGTGGTTTAGGAGTTATTGAGAATGACTTTCATGACAGGAAAGATCTAACTCCAAATGTATGTGCTGTATATATAGAAAAAGATAAGCGTTGTAATGGAATCGCTGGTGCTTTGTTGAATTATGTATGTGATGACATGAAAAAGAAGGGAATTGATACTTTATATCTTGTAACAAATCATACGTCTTTTTATGAGAGATATGGTTGGGAATTTTTCTGTATGGTACAGGGAGATGGAGAGCCTAATATGACAAGAATGTATATTCATAGAGGATAATTCTTCGTTTATAAAAAAGATACAAAATTTAACTTTTCTTTCGTGCTATAAAAGACATGATAGGAATATCAATTTTTGTTTATATTGAGTTTTAGTTTTAGTACAAATATAAATGAAATGAGGAATTTCTTGGTGTGAGATAAAAACTATTCTGATTAGATTAGGAATGAATAAAGAAAAAGAGAATATATTAGAATAAAAGAGTGAAATAGAATAGAAAAGAGGGTGTTCATGCAGGAATGGATTGTACATCTCACAAATACATATGGGTATTTTGGTATACTTTTATTGATTTTTTTAGAAAATGTATTTCCTCCTATTCCATCAGAAGTTATTTTACCATTTAGTGGGTTTTTGACTACTTGTACCAATATGAATGTATTTGGTGTTATTATTTATTCTACATTAGGTTCTGTATTAGGAGCGATTGTTTTATATGGAGTTGGCTATATTTTAAATCAGGAACGGCTGGAACGGATTTTAGATGGGAAAGTGGGAAAGATACTGCATTTTAAGAAACAGAATGTGGAGAAAACAATGGCATGGTTTCGGAGGTATGGAATCGCTACGGTATTTTTCTGTCGTTGTATTCCTATGGTGAGGAGTCTGATTTCTATTCCAGCAGGAATGACAAAGATGGAAATGGGAAAATTTTTATCTTTTACATTGGTTGGAAGTTTGATTTGGAATGCAGCCTTAGTTTCTTTAGGGGCATGGGCAGGCGCTTCTTGGGGGAAGATATCGGGTTATATTGCGATGTATAGTGATATTATTAAAATTATAGTAGGAGGAATCTTGATATCTTTTCTTATGGGGTATCTTTTTCAAAAGAAAAGAAGGAGAGAACATAGAGAGCAAAACAGTTAATCTCATTCAAAGACGGGACTGTTCGGTCACTTTCCGTCTGCCAATAGTATCAGAAGCATTGACAGAAGCGGCGATATTTTCGCTTAGTATATCGCAGACCTTGTCTGACTGAATATCGTCTATTTAATTCGATTGTAATAAAAAATAATATTCAGTTGTGGCTTTCCTAAGAGAGTATTTCATTATACTCGACAGAACGTATGTTGGTCAATGCTTTTTTGAATATTTTTCCGGCAAGTGGGAATACTACTCAGTTTGGACATAAGCAAAGGCGTCGCCAAAGCGATGCCTTTACTGTAATTACTTATCGTTCTACAATCATCAATACACCTTCTGCTCCAACTCTGTTTTCAGGTTCTACAAGCAGACCTTCATTGATACATTCCTCTATTGCTTTTGCCAATATTCTGACGCCTGCAATAAGTCCTGTATAGATTTGATACTCGTTCATCAGATGTTCGGGGATGTGTGTTCTCATAAATACAGAAAGCTCTGCGGCAATTTGCTCGATAACCGTTTCCATATCGTTATTGAGATCAAAAGAAAGGTTATAGAAATCCATATCATTCTTTCTGTCAATCACGATAATTTTAGGTTCAATTATGTTTCCATTCTTGCGAAGATACCCACACTCAAGAGCTTTGGTTGCTATTTCTTTTTCAGTTTCAGATAGTTCATCAATCGCAATTCCTCCAATGGCTTTGAGTACCATTAAGAGCTTTGGATCATGAGATAGATTGTGTCCACAATCGAAGTGTTTATCAATACGCTTACCATAAATATTGGATGCGAATACCGACTTATATTCGCCGATTGAAATTGCATCAATACCATCACTACTGTAGAAATCAAATTCAGGATATTGTTCCTCTGTATATGCAACTGCAACACAAGAAAAAGTCCTTTTAACCGGAACAATGTCAGAAAAGTATTTTTCTGCAAGAACCTTATTGATTCTTTCAGAAAAATCCCAAACTGTTCTTGAGATCAAAGACCACATAATGAACCGTAAATCATTCTGTTCGCTTAAATAAGGGAACGAAAGTATTTTTTCTTCATTCTGCTTCAGCGTGTTTTTGATAACTTTACAAAACTCAGGTAAATGCTTTTCATAAATCTTGTTGGCTTGGTCGTACTCATCATAGTTCACCAAATGGATATTTATCGCATACTTGCCATTATCAAGTTTGCGAAGCATACCATATTTTCCGTTTTCTCCGTGACATTGAATTTCCAATTCTTCTTCAATATAAGGCATAGGCACACAAAGTTCCTCAGACAGTTCTTTGGCTGACTTCGGTTTATCTTTGCACAAGTAAATTAAGTTTTGAGAGAACATCCTTTCGGTTTTAGAACGAGGATCGTTTCCGCAAGGATTTCCAGTTCCTGAAATAGCCAATTTGATAGGCTTTAAAACATAAGTTCTTTCGCTCATAGTTTCAACCTCTTTTCTAACTGAATTTCGTGCAGAAAACAAACGTTGCTTTACAGTGGTTTCGTTGATGCTAAGTCTTATAGCAATATCTTTTACTTTCAGTTCATCAATGTAAAACATTATCATTACTTCACGATACGCCTTTGACAAAAAAGCAATTTCCTTGAAAATTCTACTTATTTGTTCTTGTTCGGCTACTTCCTCAATAAATTCGTCTATTTCATTTTCTTTCGATGCCAAAATCAATTCGCTGTTTTCAATGCTGAATATTTGGCGTTTTGCATTTCTGTTTTTACAATAGTCAGCATAAACTCTGCGAGCAATAGTCCATACAAAAGCATAAAAGTTTTCAATATGTTCTTGTTTATGTATGGCTGATATTACAGCAAGAACTATATCCGAGCATAGATCTTCAGCTTCAACAGACGTATTACATCTGTGATAAGAAAAATGATATATCTTATCAAGGAAGTCTTTATCATCAAGTAATTTAAGTGTTTCGTTCGCTTTCATCTTGCACCCTTTTCGTTTCAATCATAATTGTTACGCCTATATAGTCGGAACAATCTGAGGTTGGTTAGGTGGTTTCATAATTTTTTTGAAATGCCGCCTGCTTTATTGCAGGAAGCAAGGTTGCATGATTTGATTTTTTCTATCGGCATCCAAATTTGAACATTACGTTCGGATTTAGGTTGCCAATGATAAACTACAAGCTCAGGAGCATTTTTTAATTGGAATCCCATATCAGGCATCCATTCGGTCAGGATTTGGATTCTCAAATTCAGAAGATCAAAATAATCACAAATAGGACTTTTTACATCCTTTGTTTCAAAAATTACATAAGTGCTTTGGGGAATCACTATGTTTTCTAATCCCAAATCTTCAACAAAATCAACACCTGTAACTGATTTGTTATAAAGATTTTCTCTTTCCCAACTATCTAGCAAATGACAGTAATAATAATCATAACCTTCATCTGTAATATTGGTGATAATGCAATGTGCATTAATATTTCGAGATGCACCACGAAGAAACCATTGTTTTCCTCTTGTCGTTATAAAAAGTTGTTCTTCTTGCTGCTCTCTTTCCTTACCGTAGGGAGCGTCGGTGAAATGTTTTTTGTATCCCGTTAAAATCATTTCCGGCTTTTCTTCGATTCTGTAATTCATTAATTTACCGCCTTCCAAAGATATTTTTAGAATAAGACGGGAAAAGGATTTTAGCTCACTACCGTTCATACGGGCAGCCGATGGTGTGATACCGTGAAATTTTTGAAACGCTTTAGCAAAGCTGTCCGGACTTTCATAGCCATATTTTAACGCAACATCTATTACTTTTATATTTGTGGTCGCTAATTCGCTACCAGAAAGCGAAAGTCTACGATTGCGAACATATTCACCGATAGTAAACCCACACAAAATACTGAATACTCGTTGAAAATGATAGCTTGATGAAAAACTTTGCTCTGCGACTTTATCGTAATCAATGCTTTCTGTTAAATGTTCCTCGATATAGTCAATGGCGTTTTGAATACCCGTTATCCAATCCATTGTATCCCTCCTTATCTGACTATATTCTACACAAAGGCATAGTATAATTCCCGATATTCTATGCTAAGTTTTGTCGGGTTATTTTTTTACTACAAATATGTGTGCAAATTTGGTTTCATAGTGTTTCAGTATACTTTTATCATTATACTACATAGTTATGACTTTTTCTACCTTATGCGGCGTTGGCATTAGAATATTCCTTTTTTTATTTATAAATAAGATGGTTTGATGTTAGAGATGGAAGGAAATGGCATGGGGAATTTGAGTGCTTTTTCGTATAAACTTTTCTCATTTCGTGAATCCTTAATTCAGAAAGCTTCTTATCGAATGTAAACTTAAATAGAAAAAAAGTGCAGAAGTGAAAAGACAATGGAAAGCTATAATTAGGGAGGTTTATATGGCAGCTTATAAAGTGGAAATCTGTGGGGTGAATACAGCAAAGCTTCCTTTATTGAAGAATGAAGAAAAAGAGGCATTATTTCAGAAAATTTTGCAGGGGGATAAGGAAGCGAGAGAAAAGTATATTAAGGGAAATCTGAGGCTGGTGCTGAGTGTGATTCAGAGATTTTCCAACAGCAACGAAAACGTAGATGATCTATTTCAAATCGGATGTATTGGGTTGATTAAGGCTATTGATAATTTTGATATAAAGCAAAACGTGAAATTCAGCACGTATGCTGTTCCTATGATTATTGGGGAAATAAGAAGATACTTAAGGGATAATAATAGTATTCGAGTGAGCAGATCGTTAAGAGATACTGCATATAAAGCGATTTATGCAAAAGAAGCATTGATGAAAAATAATCAAAAAGAGCCAACGATTAGCGAAATTGCAAAAGAAATTGGGATAAGCAAGGAAGACATTGTATTTGCCTTAGATGCGATTCAAAATCCAGTTTCTCTGTATGAACCTGTTTATACAGAAGGAGGAGATGCACTTTATGTGATGGATCAGATCAGTGATAAGAAAAATAAAGAGGAAAACTGGGTGGAAGAGTTGTCTTTATCACAGGCGATGAAAAAGTTAGGTGAGAGAGAGAATAAAATTATTCGTATGCGTTTTTTTGAAGGGAAAACACAGATGGAAGTAGCAGAAGAGATCAACATCTCTCAAGCACAAGTTTCTAGATTAGAGAAAAATGCATTAAAAACTTTAAAAAATTATCTAACTGCATAAAAGCAGAAATGAGAATAAAGAGGTAAAACTTTAATAAATGAAATGACATGAGCGAGAAGGCTTATTCGGCTAAAAAGCGTTTTCATATATAATAAGCCATCTGCTTATGCCATAAGATAAAAGAATGTAGGATAACAAATACATAAAGAAAGTTTTCTACTAAAAATAATTCTTTTTTAAGAAAATTTTTTAGAAACCCAAAAAGTAAAAAGAGTAATAAAGGAGATAAAAATCGTCAGAACTCCTTCTATTATAAAAGTAATTTCATTTCCTGTTCCGAATACAGCACGCTGAGAGAGCAGCGTAGGAAGCAAAAAGAGAGCGTGAAGTAAGATAGCTGTCGGAAAAAGAAAAAGATATTTCTTTTTAGAAACTGCTGTATAAATAAAAATAGAGAGGTCTAAACGCAATATAAAGATAAGGATTCGTTCATAACCAGTGAGTAAAAACAAATAAGCAGGAGAGTTGATTAAAGAAAGAGCAGCACTTTGCATATCAGGAAAAGTTTCTAAATAAGAAGCCAACCCGGAAGAATTGATAGAAAAAGAAAGAGATAGAGCACTCCACATCGAGATAAAACCTAAAAAAAGCATTTCTAATCCTCCAAAACCGATTCCAAAAAAGAGAGCATGAGATTGAGTAGGAAAATCGGATTGAAATTTTTTCATGGCAAAAAAATATCCAATATCTTGAAAAAGAGAGGCAGAAAGACAGCCATAAAGGACATAGGCAAAACTATGCTCCCATAAATAGTCACTGAGGGCATGAGGCGTATATAGAATATAAGAGGTGAAAAGGGATTCTAAAAAAAAGGAAAAAATAAGATATATTCCAGCTCCAATGCACATGGGTTTAAAGGATAATTGATATTTTAATTTCCAGATAAAAAGAAACGTAACAGGTAAAAGTAAACAGATAATAGCTGTGACTCCCATACAGATGAGAGAAAAAATAGAAACTTGTGAAGTCATAAATAATACCTCCATTTAAAATTAATTTTAGATAATAGTACTATAAAAGGATATGGAAAACTTGTCAACCCGTTCTTTTTTTATAAATTGTGATAGATATTCCGCTTAAGGATAAGGAACTATTCCAACGAAACCGCGCTTTCGCTCCGTTCCAGACGTAATGGACACTAAATTCGCCGTTTCGCTTCTTGCGAAACCGCTCATTAAGTGCCAACGTCTTCCAAGGGGTTTCTTTTGGAATAGTTCCTTATCCTTGAGCTACTTTATCGATATGGCTGGTTTATGAAATGAGAGGGTGACTATTTAGCCGAAATGATAATAATCTCTACATTTTTTTACTTATATTAAAAAGATTGATAATTTTATATTTGTATAATCAATGAATAAATTAACTCGTTGTGCTAGTTGAAGAAAAAAAATACTCATAAAATAGAATTTTCTACTTGTACAGAATAGAAAGCGCAAAAGAAACACTTCTATAAATTCCAGCTTTCAAGTGAACTAGCACAACGAGTTAAATTAACCATATTACTTATGAAACTACATTTATTATTTTCCTAAAAAGGTAATACTTTATAGAGGTAATACTTAGGAGCTTCTTTTTAAATAGTTTTTTCTATTGCTAGTTTATAACATAAGCAAAGTTAAGAAGCAATCTTCCATTTTCTGCTATTATAATAGATAATAACAATTATTGTTACTTAATATTTTATAAAAATAAAAAAATCTCTTTTTTTAGATACTATGATTGACGTTCCTAGAATAGATAACAAACGAGCGGCGGCAAAGAGGTATTCCAAAAGAAGCCCCTTGGAAGACGTTGGCACTTAATGAGCGAACCCGCAAGAAGCGGGTTTTGCGAATTTAGTGTCCGTTACGTCTGGAACGGAGCGGAAGCGCGGCTTCGTTGGAATACCTCTTTGCCAACGCGAACCTTTCGTCAAAATGTTCCCCTAACCTTTTAGAATCTTATCCAATAATCTTTTATAAGGTTTTTTTGCATAAAGGATAAAAGATAAGTATAATATAGTAAAAAGATCCATGAGGTATTTTATGAGAGTATATGATCTAAGGCAAAAAGAAGTGATTAATGAAAAGGATTGTAAAATTATAGGCTGTGTGGTGGATATTGAATTTGATGCAGTATCTGGATGTATTCTTGCACTCATCATACCCGGACCGGGAAAGTTATGTGGAATATTAGGAAGAGAAATGGAATATGTGATTCCGTTTGGCTGTGTGAGAAAAATCGGAGATGATATTATATTAGTGAATGTAAAAATTGAAGATGTTTACGTAAAATGCAAGTATTAACTTGCATTTTGGCGCAGGTTTTTTTATAATAAAGTAAGATTTTAGACAGAAGATAGAAAAAAAAGGAGGAAAACATATGAAATGCCCTTTTTGTAATAAAGAAAATACAAAGGTGATTGATTCTAGACCAGCAGAGGATAATTTTTCTATTCGCAGGCGTCGGCAGTGTGATGAATGTGGAAAGAGATTTACCACTTATGAAAAGATAGAAACAATACCTCTTATGGTGATTAAAAAGGATAAGAATTTAGAACCCTATGAACGTGAAAAAATAGAAGCGGGCATTGTTCGTTCTTGTCATAAACGTCCTGTTACAATCAATCAGATTAATGAGATTATAGATGAAATAGAAAATGTTATCTTTCGGATGGGAGAAAAGGAAATCTCTAGTTCTAAGATAGGGGAAATTGTGATGGATAAGTTAAAGGATTTTGATTCTGTGGCATATGTCCGTTTTGCGTCTGTTTATCGAGAGTTTAAAGATGTAAGTACCTTTATGGATGAACTGAAAAAATTGATGGATAGAGAAGAGGAAAAGAGAGGAGAAGGGGGAGAAAAAGAGAACGAGCCAGAAAGTTTTTAAAAACAAGGAGGGAAAAATGTTTCAACGCTTTTATCCAAAAGAGTATTTAGCTTCTATTTATGAGATAGACTTTTTGAAACTCTATCAACAGGGATATCGAGGAGTTTTATTTGATATTGATAATACTTTAGTTCCTCATGGAGCGCCAGCCGATAAAAAGATAATTGAGTTTTTTGGTCAGTTAAGACAGATAGGGCTGAAAACGTGTTTAATTTCTAATAATCAAATAGAACGTGTAAAAGGATTTGCAGATGCAGTAGGAGCTTTTTTTATTGAAGATGCACATAAGCCAGCAGTGAGAAATTATTATCATGCGATGGAATTATTAGAAACAGATATTTCTAATACTATTTTTGTTGGAGATCAATTATTTACGGATATTTATGGAGCTAATCGGGCGAATATCAGAACTATTTTAGTAAAGCCTATTCACCCAAAAGAAGAAATACAGATTGTTTTAAAAAGATATTTGGAAAAGATTGTTTTACATTTTTATCGAAAAGAATGTGAAAAACAAAAGAAGATAGAAAAAGGAGAGAAAAAATGAGAGAAGTTGATGGGAGGAGCAGAGTATGTGGGCTGTTGGCAAATCCAATAGAACACACATTATCCCCTTTTATTCATAATCATCTGGCAGAGAAGTTAGGGATAGATCTGGTTTATGTGCCTTTTAAGGTAGGACAAGAAGGAATAAAAATGGCAGTACAGGGGGCGTATGCTTTAAATATTTTAGGGTTAAATGTTTCTGTTCCATATAAAGAAAAGGTGATGGATAGTTTATTAGAGATAGATGAAAATGCCAAAAAGATTGGGGCAGTGAATACATTAGTGCGAATAGAAGGAGGTTATAAGGGATATAATACCGATTATCTGGGATTAAAAAAAGCTTTAGAATCGGACGGATTTTTTATAAAAGGGAAGGAAGTTATTGTATTAGGAGCAGGAGGCGCGGCAAAAGCGGTATTACATCTTTGTGGATTAGAAGAAGCAAAAAGAGTGTATGTATTAAATCGAACAGAAGAAAGAGCTAAAAAAGTAGCCCAAGAAATGAATAAAAATTTTCAGAGGGAATTTGTCATACCGATGAAATGGGAAGAATATAAAAAACTTCCGCAAAAAGAATATCTGGCTATTCAGACAACAAGTGTGGGTATGTATCCGAATATAGAACAGGTGATCATAGAAGAGGAATATTTTTATCAGAAACTTTCAGGTGCATATGATATTGTATTTAATCCAACAGAAACAAAGTTTATGAAAAATGCGAAAAAAGCGAATGTGAAAACGGCAAATGGATTAAAGATGTTATTATATCAGGCGATCATAGCCTTTGAACTATGGAATGAACGAAAGGTAAAAGAAGAAATTGCAGACGAGATTTATACTTTGTTGGAAGAGGAGTTTATAAAGAAATGAAATCAATTATTCTCATCGGCTATATGGGGGCAGGTAAATCTACGATTGGAAAGATTTTGGCTGAAAAAAAGCAGATTCCTTTTTTCGATACAGATATAGGCATTGAAGAAAAACAGGGAAGAAAAATCTCAGAAATATTCAAAGAAGAGGGAGAGGAATATTTTAGGAGATTAGAAACGGACATGCTAAAGGAATTAAAAGAACAGAAACAAAAGCAGGTGATCGCTACGGGCGGCGGACTGCCTATGAAAGTGGAAAATCAAGAGCTTTTAAAAAAAATCGGAGTTATTTTTTATTTGGTGGTGAAAAAAGAAACGATTTTAGAGCGCTTGAGAGAAGATAAAAGTCGTCCTTTACTTATGGGAGAAGAAAAAGAAAAGAAAATAGAAGAAATGTTAAGAATAAGAGATCCTATCTATCAAAGTCTGGCGGATTTTTGTATCTATACAGATGGAAAAAATATAGAAACAGTGGTGAATGAGATAGAAAAATCATTAGAAAGGAATACAGATTTTGGGTAATTAAACAGTTGCAATAAATTTGCAAAAATTTATATATATTTATCGTAGCGGAGATAAAGAAAAAAATAGTTGAAAAAAAGATAGTTTTATTATACACTATAGAAAGAAATTCTAAGGCGAGTAAAAATCTATTCTATATCAATTCAAAAGGTTGATGAATGATAGGATAGAACCTTGTGAGGAATAGTTGGTCAATGGTGAAGTCTAGAGAACCAAAGGCAAAATAAAAAAATAAAGAGAAAGGAGAACGCTACTAGAAAACTTATAAAATACTGAAATTTATAGGGATTACCGATAGTCAGTTCAGAATGATATATAGGTAGATATGTTTTTGGTAGCAATGATCGAGTATGATTCAAGCAGGTGAATTTAGAAATGGTATTACAGTTGAAATAGAAGGAAATGTATTTCAAATTGTAGAATTTCAACATGTAAAACCGGGAAAAGGTGCAGCTTTTGTTAGAACAAAGTTAAAGAATATTATTAATGGAGGCGTGATAGAAAGAAGTTTCCGCCCTACGGAAAAATTTCCACAGGCTCGTATTGATAGAAATGATATGCAATATCTTTATTCTGATGGAGAATTATATCATTTTATGGATGTGAATACTTATGAACAAATCGCATTGAATTCTGATGATATTGGAGATTCTTTGAAGTTTGTGAAGGAAAATGAAATGGTAAAGGTATGTTCTTATAATGGAAATGTATTTGCAGTAGAACCTCCTTTATTTGTAGAGTTAGAGATCACAGATACAGAGCCGGGATTTAAAGGTGATACAGCGACAGGAGCTAGTAAACCAGCAGTAGTGGAAACTGGAGCTACTGTATATGTGCCTTTATTTATTGAACAAGGAGAAAAAATTAAAATTGATACCAGAACAGGGGAATATTTATCTAGAGTATAAGGTGTTAATTATGTAGCTAGAAGAAGGGTTTCTTTATTCCCATGAGCAACTAGCCAAGTGGCTGCTTGCAGGGTGCTATTTGATTTAAGGGAATATTTGAATAATTTTTATAAAAGGTAGAAAATTTTTATGATAAGATGAAAGAAGAAAGTTCACAAATTATTTTGTGGGCTTTTTTCCCTTTTGTGTGAGTTTTCTATTTCTTGATGACTTTTTTCTTTTCGATATTTTTTCGTTACAGTTTTGATTACATGAGAGTCAAAGGTTCGCTGCGGCAAGGAAGTATTCCAGCGAAGCCGCACTTTCGCTCCGTTCCAGACGTAACAGTACTAAATTCGCTGTTTCACTTCTTGCAAAACCGCTCATTAAGTACCAACGTCTTCCAAGGGGCTTCTTTTGGAAGACTTCCTTGCCTTCGCTGGTTGATGGTTCTACTTTTTGAAAAGAGAGTTTTTAACCTCATCAAGGAAGTCCCCCGCTTCTAAGCCGCCAAGGCGAAAGCGGTGGGTTGGGACTTCCTTGTTTCCGTGGGAGTGCAGACTCCCACGGAAAAGCTGCGATAGCAGCTATGAGGTTATGAGCAAGTAGCGAAGCGGATTGCGAATATCCGATTTGACTTATAGAATAAAAGGGGGACGGTTTTATTTTTCCAAAATAATGATAGATTTTTTTATTACAGATTTGAGATTTTATGATAAAATGGAAAAAATACACTGTTTGAGAAGATAATAAAGACTTTAGGAAGAGAAAGGTGAAGGTATGGAGAAGTATATCATGGCATTAGATGCAGGGACTACGAGCAATCGTTGTATTTTATTTAATCATGAAGGGAAAATATGCAGTATAGCGCAGAAAGAATTTACTCAATATTTTCCAAAACCCGGTTGGGTAGAACAAGATGCAAATGAGATCTGGTCTACACAGCTTGGAGTGGCAGTGGAAGCGATGCAGAAAATAGGCGCCTCGGCAAAGGATATAGAGGCTATTGGTATCACAAATCAAAGAGAAACGACTATTGTATGGGACAAACAGACAGGAGAACCAATTTATCCTGCTATTGTTTGGCAATGCAGGAGAACAGCTAGTGATTGTGACAGATTAAAGGAAAAAGGATATATAGAAGTTTTTCAGCAGAAAACAGGGCTTTTTTTAGATGCTTATTTTTCTGCTACCAAAGTGAAGTGGATTTTAGAACATGTTGAAGGGGCGAAAAAAAAGGCAAAAGAGGGGAAGTTATTATTTGGAACAGTGGAAACATGGTTGATTTGGAAACTGACAAAGGGAAGAGTACATGTAACAGATTATTCTAATGCCTCTAGAACGCTATTATTTAATATCAAAGATTTAATGTGGGATGAAGAAATTTTGAAAATATTAGATATTCCAAAAAGTATGCTCCCTGAAGTAAAAGAATCGAGCTGTATTTATGGGGAAACAGATAGCGCTTTTTTTGGAGGGAGTATACCGATTGCAGGAGCAGCAGGGGATCAACAGGCAGCATTATTTGGTCAGACTTGCTTTACGGCAGGAGAAGCGAAAAATACTTATGGAACAGGCTGCTTTTTGCTTATGAATACAGGAGAACAGCCCGTGTTTTCTAAAAATGGACTTCTCACTACGATTGCATGGGGATTAAACGGAAAGATAAATTATGCGTTAGAGGGTTCTATTTTTGTAGCAGGAGCGGCGATACAATGGTTGAGAGATGAATTAAAGATAATTGAGTCTTCACAGGATTCAGAGTATATGGCGAGTAAAGTAAAGGACACAAATGGATGCTATGTAGTTCCTGCTTTCACTGGGTTAGGAGCTCCTCACTGGGATTCTTATGCTAGAGGAACGATTGTAGGCATTACAAGAGGAGTGAATAAATATCACTTAATACGAGCGACATTAGAATCTATTGCTTATCAGGTGAATGATGTATTACAGGTGATGCAGGAAGATTCTAAAATTATATTGAGTGCATTAAAAGTAGATGGAGGAGCTAGTGCCAATAATTTTTTATTACAGACACAAGCAGATTTCATTCATGTTTTAGTGAATCGCCCAAAATGTATTGAAACAACGGCACTTGGAGCTGCCTATCTAGCAGGATTAGCAGTAGGATATTGGAAGAATAAAGAAGAAGTGATACAAAATTGGCAGATAGACAGAACCTTTTATCCAGAGATAGAAGAAGAGGAAAGAAAAAAACGTATTTCTGGTTGGAATAAAGCAGTGCGTTATGCATATGGATGGGCAAAAGAAGAAAAATAAAAACGATCAGAAATTTTATATAAGATAGTAACATAAAAAGAAAGACAATAAATTTGTGCGATAACATAAAACATCGCAGGAATGAGGGAGAATATGCCGGGATTTACAACACACTATTTATTTGGAGAATATATTTATAAAAGAATATTGCCTGATACACCAAAAGTAAAGCGGATTATCAAAAAATATAGAAATATCTATAATTTAGGACTAGAAGGACCAGATGTCTTTTTTTATTATTTACCTTCTATTTTGGAATGGGGAATAAATCCGGGTTCTGTCTTACATGAAAAGAGAACAGGAGAATTTTTTGAAAATTTTATTTCTTATATCAGAAACATAGAAAAAACAAAAGACAAGGAAATTTTATATTCTTATTTAGCTGGATTTTTAGGACATTATTTATTGGATTGTAATTGCCATCCCTATATTTATGATATTACACAATATAATCCTTTGAAAGAACCTCCTATAGAATATCATGGCAGACATATGAGTTTAGAGAGAGATATGGATACTCTTCTTTTAAAAAGATGGAAAAAAACAGTACCATCTGTATTTCGCAATTATAGAGCGATAAAAATCACAAAAAAGGAACAAGATATATTGACAGAATTATTAGATTTTATTATTCCAAAAACCTATCACAAAAAGTTAAAAAAGTTTACGATAAAAAAGTCCATCACAACTTTTTATATGGGCGGCAAATGGCTCTGTGATAAAAACGGGAAAAAGAAAAGAAGAATAGAAAAAATAGAAAAAAAGATTTTTGGTTTTTCCTTTTTGTCAAGTATTATTACAGCAGATGAGGTAGAAGATGGAGAAGATATTTTTAATTTATCACATAAAGAATGGTCAAATCCGTGGGATAGAAAGCAAAAGAGCAGAGATTCCTTTTTTGAATTGATGAAAGCAGCGGCAAAAGAATATGAGGGAATAATGGGTATATTAGAAAAAACAATAAGAGGGGAAGAGGCTTTTTATGAGATAAAGAAGAGAATAGGAAATCGTTCTTATCATAGTGGGTTTGAGGTATGACTGAGTTTCCGCGCAGGGAAGGAATATTCCAACGAAGCCGCGCTTTCGCTCCGTTCCAGACGTAATGGTACTA
>CANRVK010000036.1 GCA_947643285.1 uncultured Eubacteriaceae bacterium | reverse complement strand
GTCTTCCAAGGGGCTTCTTATGGAATACTTCCTTGCCTCCGCTAGTTTATTGGCTATTCTGGGAATTAGGAAGAAAATTATACTTTTTGTGCATTTTTCGGAATTTGCTTATTTATAGTTATAAATTTCAAATTTTCTGTAAACTATCACAATAAATTAAATTATAGTAATTATTCCATATAATAATTTTTTTAGATTTTGTATATTTTGCACAAGTAGAAAAATTATTTTATGAGTATTTTATGAGTATTCTTTCATTCGACTAATACAACAGGCGATTTATGGTAATAACCGCAGGTTTGCTTTATAAACTTGCCTGTGTTATAAACTAGCGGAGGAAAGAAAGGATTTCCAAAAGAAGCCCCTTGGAAGACGTTGGTACTTAATGAGCGGTTTCGCAAGAAGCGAAACGGCGAATTTAGTACCGCTACGTCTGGAACGGAGCGAGAGCGCGGCTTCGTTGGAAACCTTTCTTTCCGGAGCGACCCTTTGGAGTGATTTTTTAGGAATATAAGGAGCTTGTATCTGTCATAAAGAGTTTGTTTTATGGATAGTTTAGGAATATAAACATTTTGAAATTTTTATTTTGAAGAGTAGAGTTTTTATAGAATGGATATGTTGTTAGAAAAGTTATTATATTAGAATGAAGAAGTAGATGGAGGAAGGAGAATATTAATTTTAATGGAATTATTATAAGATATATGTTATACTTTGAAATGATGGTAAAAGGTAATTTAGAAGAAGGAAAATAGTTACTATTCATAATTTATTTATAGAGATATTAAATTATGTGAATGGTAATAAAAATATGATGATAAGGAGGAAATAGAATGAGATGATAAGATTTTTGGCAATATTGATTTTTTTGATTTTATATTTTTTGGTAGGAATTTTAGCATGGGCAGTTTTGTTTATCATTGGAAAATTTAATTTACCTTTGAGGCACAAGATTTCTTTAAGAATAGTTCAGGGAGGATTTCGGATTATTTTAAAAGTTGCAGGTACAAAGGTAAAGATAGTTGGAAAAGAAAGGATTCCGACAGATACAGCGGTATTATATGTGGGAAATCATCGGAGTTTTTTTGATATTTTGATTATTTATTCTTTAGTTCCCGGATTGACAGGTTTTGTGGCAAAAAAAGAGATGGAAAAAATTCCATTTTTACGTGTTTGGATGAAATTAGTGAATTGCCTATTTTTAGATAGAGATGATATAAAGCAGGGAATGAAAACTATCTTAGAAGGGATTGATAAGCTAAAGAATGGAATTTCTATCTGTATTTTTCCAGAAGGCACTAGGAATAAAAAGGAGAATGAAACAGAGCTATTAGAGTTTAAAGAAGGAAGTTTGAAGATGGCAGAGAAATCGGGATGTCCGATTGTGCCAATTGGAATGAATCATAATTCAGAAATATTTGAGGATCACTTTCCAAAAGTAAAAAGGGCTAATGTCAGTATTGAATTTGGAGAACCTATTTATGTAAAAGAATTAGATAAAGAAAAGAAGAAATTTCTAGGGGCATATACTAGAGAGGTGATTACAGAGATTGTGAAAAAGAATGAAAATTTGTATTTACAAAGTAGGTGATGTTAGATATAGTGGCAAATTTCTAAAAATGTTCGTTGAGGAAAAGATTTGAGAATATTGCTTGATTTTATGAGATATATGTTTTTTTGATGATTTTAAAATTTAGAGAAAAGAAAATCGCTATGTGAGGTTTTGTCATTTACATAGCGATTTTCTTTTTTGGAAGTTATTTCATTTTTATTATGGTTTTTTAGATTTATGGTATGGATATATTAGGAAAGGCTTAAGATAGATTTTGTGATTTCTTCTAGTTGTTCTTTTTTTGGAATATAAGAAATAGACATCTTATCTAAACAAATATGAAATCCACAAGCTTTTAACTGTTCTTCTATCTGAGCGATGCTCTGTCCACCCCAGCCATAAGAGCCAAAAGCGAATGTTTCTCTATTTTTAGGGGAGAGTCCTTTTAAGTAGCATAAAAAAGAAGCTACAGTAGGGAGCATTCCATTATTTAAAGTAGGAGAACCCACAGCGATATATTTTGATGTGAGTACATGCGGAATGATGTCGGAATTATGGTTGACTTTTAAATCAAATAATTTTACAGACATTCCTTTTTCTTTAAATGCTTCTGCGATAGTCTGAGCCATAGTTTCTGTAGAGTGCCACATACTGTCGAATACTACGATTGCTCCATCTTTCGGATCATTTTGACTCCATTCATAATAAGCATTTAAAATAGCATCTTTATGAGTGCGCCAGATGATGCCATGACTAGGAGCGATAATTTCTAAGTCAAGAGATTTTACCACTTCATATGCGCCTTGTACTTGTTTTCCATAGGGCATGATAATATTAGCATAGTATTTTTTCGCTTCTTCTAAAACAACAGAAAGATCGGTTTCATCATCAAAGCGTTCACTGGAGGCATAGTGTTGACCAAAAGCATCATTAGAGAATAAGATTTTCTCTTCTGGACAATAAGTGACCATATTATCAGGCCAGTGAAGCATAGGAGTTGGGACAAAAACGAGATTTCTCTTTCCAATAGATAGAGTATCTCCTCCTTTTACTGGCTGATAAGGATAATTTCCATAGTGAGCAGTGAGACCTTTTACTCCACTGGGGGCGCTGGTAACAATAGTAGCATTTTTACAAACTTCCATCACTCTTGGAATAGAACCAGAATGATCCATTTCCACATGATTAGAGATGAGATAATCAATTTTTTCTGGATCTACGATATGACTGACACGTTCCAATAATTCTTCTGAAAAAGGAGCTTTTACTGTGTCAATTAAAGTGATTTTTTCGTCCATAATTAAATAAGCATTGTAAGTTGCCCCACGATTAGTAGTATAGCCATGAAAATTTCTGATAGACCAGTCAATAGCGCCTACCCAGTAAATATCTTTTTTGATTTCAACAGGTTTCATTTTTATTTCCTCCTAAATTAATCATTCGCTACTTGCATCAAGGCAGAGCGATCTGGTATATAAAATTCTTTTGCCTTTATATAAAATAATCCATCTCGTTTCATCGCCATTAATTCTCTTGAGAGAGATGGTCTAGTGACACATAGATAATCAGCGAGTTCCTCTCGGCTTAAAAATTGTTTGATATGTTCTTGTTCAAATGGCTGAGATAATAGATATTTAGCGATTTTTTGACGTAATGTTCGACAAGAAAGTATTTTAAAATGATTGATCATTTCTAAAGACTGTTCAGCCATAATTTTCAGCAAATTTTTTTCTAAAATTTCATGATGTGAGCAAAGACGAGAGCAGCGATGATAAAAAAATTCCCAAGGAATACAATAGAGGTCAGTATCTTCTAATGCAGTAGCATAATAAGGATAGTGATGATTGCCTTGGAAACAGAAAATTTCTCCAAATATGCTACCAGCATGATAAACATTTAAAATAGTGCGTTTTCCATCCATTTTATCCTCTGCTAAAAGAACACTCCCTTTTGCAATACAAAATACATAGCGGGGAGTGTCATTAATATAAAAGATAAATTCCTGACGGGAGAAATGCTGAAATGTTCCTTGAGAACATAATAACATTTCTTGTATTTCTTGTTTAGAAATACCTTGAAATAGATCTATATCTGATAGATTTCTCATATTCATGTCCCTAGAAAGTCCTCCATCGATTTTTTTACTTTCTTTTTCCTATGTAAAACAGGGCTGCTATTATCACAGCCCGTTTTAGGTTTAGTCCACTTTTACAAAAACATCTTTTCCTAGACCACAGATAGGGCATACCCAATCTTCAGGAAGATCTTCAAAGGCAGTTCCCGGAGCGATCCCATTATCAGGATCACCAACAGCAGGGTCATATTCATATCCACAAGGTTCACATAAGTATTTGTCCATAATAAAATCTCCTTTTTTATATTTAATTTTTATATTTTTTATTACTATTCAGAGGATTCAAGGGTAATGGTGCTTTTTATATCTTAGCGAAGTTTCCGCCCTGTCAAGGGACTATTCCAACGAAGCCGCGCTTTCGCTCCGTTCCAGACGTAGCGGTACTAAATTCGCAGCCCCGCTTCTTGCGGGTTTGCTCATTAAGTACCAACGTCTTCCAAGGGGCTTCTTTTGGAAGAGTCCCTTGACAGAGCTAGTTTGTATCATAAGCTACTTTACAAAGCGCAACAACATTTTCCATGATAAGCTAGTTTGCTAAAATGATAGCAATAGCATTTATTAAGTTAGTCTACAAATAGAATAGTTACTTAACTATTTTGTCAAAAGATATTATAGTTAATTATCAATGTTTCTGTAAAAAAGAAACATACAAACGTACCTACACCATCGACAATAAAGTAACGCTTTCTAGGTGAGTATCCCTAGACAGACCCTTGGAAGACGTTGGCACTTAATGAGCGAACCCTGTGGGTTCGGCGAATTTAGTGTCCGCTACGTCTGGAACGGAGCGGGAGCGCGTCTGACTAGGGATACTCACCTAGAAAGCGTGAACCCATAAGCCATTTGCCCCAACCCATTCCAACACAAATCATCAAAAACTGAATAGTAATTTTAAAGCATATTTTTACATAAATAAAAAACATGAAATATTTTTATAGATGTATTATAATGCAGATACCTATAAAAATCTGTAACAAATGTTACAAAATTGCTGAAAATTTTTCTATTTTTAATATATCCAAAGAAAGCTGAAATATTCAAAAAAGTATTTTATTTAGAACGAACTTCTTTCCAAAGGGAGTTGTAAAGTTCTTCTGCTTCTTGCCCTAAATAATGGAAAGTTTCGCATTTGGATAAAATAGATTCCGGAGGGAATACAGCAGGATTTGTTTGATATTCTTCTGCTAATAATTCTTTTGCAGCTTTATTTGGGGTAGCATATGTGATATATTCAAAGTTTTTTACCGCAATTTCAGGTTTGCATAAAAAGTTTAAAAATGCTTCTGCATTTTCTTTATTCTGTGCATTTTTGGGTATTACCCAGCAATCTAACCATACATTAGAACCTTCTTTTGGAATCACATAAGCGAGGTCGTCGTTTTCTTGCTGGCAATAGAGAACTTCTCCAGAATAGATAACGCCTATTGCTGCTTCATTTCCTATCATTTTATCCCGCACTTGATCTACTACATAGCCTTGTACAAGGGGGCGCTGTTCGATTAATAACTCTTTGGCTTCTTGAAGTTGTGATTCGGTGACAGAATTTAAGGAATAGCCTAGATATTTTAAGGTGATTCCAAAGGCATCACGAACACTGTCCTGCATTAAAATATTATCTTTATATTTTTCATCCCATAAAACAGCCCAACTGTCGGGGGCTTCTTCTACCATTGTTGTATTATAGAGAATACCTACTGTGCCCCAACAATAAGGAACACTATATTTGTTTTCTGAGTCAAATTCTTTCGCGGAGGTCAGTTGGGCTTCATCTATGTTAGAGAAATTAGGGATATTATCGAAATTGATCTCTGCTAACAGATCATTTTCTATCATTTTTTGTATCATATAATCAGAAGGGCATACTAAATCATAAGAGATAGCGCCTGCTTCTATGACAGGATACATAATTTCATTGGTTTCAAATTCATCATAATGTACTTGGATTCCAGTTTCTTTTTCAAACATGGTCAGTACTTCGGGATCGATATATTCAGCCCAATTATAAATATAGAGGTCAGAGGAATCGGAAGAATCCTGTGAGGAATCTTTATTTCCGCAACTGGTGATAGAAAAAATAGTAAGGGCAATACAAGAAAATAAAGCTGCCCATTTTTTGCATTTATTTTTTTTCATAAGCTTCACTCCATTCTGCCTGCTGGCTTAATTATTTATTATTTATCTTTTCCTTTGCTTTTGGAAGGCGGTTTACTAAAATTAAAAGAATGAGTACCGACAGAAAAAGCAAAGTAGAAAGGGCATACATTTCAGGTTTAATTCCTTTTTTTACTTCACTATAAATTTTAGTGGATAATGTATTTATCCCCCGCCCTTTGGTAAAATATGTGATGATAAAGTCATCTAGGGACATGGTAAATGATAGCAGAAATCCTGATAAAATGCCCGGAAGGATATCTGGTAAAATTACTTTCCAAAATGCATAAATAGGGGTAGCTCCTAAGTCTAGTGCTGCTTCATAAGAACTTTTTCCTGTCTGTTTTACTTTCGGCATCACGCTGAGAATCACATAAGGAATGTTAAAAGAGATATGCCCGATCAAAACAGTATTAAATCCCAAGGAAATATCAAATGCAATGAACATCAGCATAAATGAAATACCTGTCACAATTTCTGCATTGAGAAGAGGGATATTTGTGATTCCCATGATGATGGATTGAGGTCCTTTTTTCATTCGGTTGATGCCAATACAGGCGGCTGTTCCGATGATGGTGGCGATAAAGGCAGAAAGAAACGCTAAAAGGAGCGTTAAATATAAAGATTCCATAATCGCCTGATTCTGAAAGAGTTCAATATACCATTTGAATGTAAAACCTCCCCATTTTGCACGGGATTTTGAAGCATTAAAGGAAAGTACCATTAAGGTAATAATAGGGGCATATAGTAAAATAAAAATAAGCGCGAGATAAATGTTGCGCAGGGATTTTTTCATCATAGAACAGCTCCCCCTTCTCCTTTGTCAAATTTAAAGGTAAGTATCATATTTAAAAGGATAAAGACCATTAAAACCATAGAAAGACCAGAACCTAAATGCCAGTTATAGGCGGTGGTAAATTCCTGTTCGATGATATTTCCGATTAAATATATTTTTCCGCCTCCTAATAGGTTCGAGATGACAAAAGTAGTTAAGGAGGGGATAAATACCATGGTGATACCGCTGATCACTCCGGGGATACTGAGCGGAAAGATGATTTTAAAAAAAGTCTGAACAGAATTTGCGCCGAGGTCTTTTGCGGCATGGATCACATTATCATCTATTTTAATCAAAACATTATAAATTGGCAGAACCATAAACGGCAGAAAATTATAGACCATGCCAAAAATGATGGCATAAGGAGTATTAATAATATTCAAAGAAGGAAGATGTAGTATTTCTAATAGAGTATTTAATACACCATTTTTTTCTAAAATTGTCTGCCAAGCTAAGGTGCGCAGTAAAAAGTTCATCCACATAGGGAGGATAAAAATAAATACAATAAAGCTATTTTTATTAACGCTCAATCCTTTTAAAATCATCGCTAATGGGTAGGCTAAAAGTAAGCAGATAACAGTACTAGCGAGGGAGAGTAAAAGGGAGAGCCACAGCGCCTTGAAGTGTTCTGGAGTGGTGATGCTCATGATATTTTGTAGGGTGAATGTTCCAGATTTATCTGTGAGTCCATAATATATCACAAGGCAGATGGGTATGATGGTAAATGCGATCATCCAAAATAAATAAGGACCGCTGATGAAGTATTTTTTAAAAAAGGTTTTATTCATTGAAACTCACCGCCTCCTCATCTTCTGATTCTGGTTTATGCATGATTTGAATATCAAAAGGATCTATGTGAATTCCCACTTTTGTTCCGACTGCGAACATATCAGTGCTGTGTACGAGCCATTCATGTCCGTTTGCCATCACATCCATTTCATAATGAACTCCTTTAAAGATCAGACCTGTGACAACGCCTTCTATTGTGCCTTCTTCTGGCTTTACTAGATCGATATCTTCTGGACGAATGACCACATCGACAGGCTGATTAGTGCCAAATCCTGTGTCCACACAGGCAAAGCGAGCACCTAAAATTTCTACAAGTTTGTCTTTTATCATGATGGCGGAAAGGATATTGCTTTCTCCAATGAAATCAGCGACAAAGGAGTTTTCGGGTTCGTTATAAATCTTTTCAGGTGTGCCGATTTGTTGAATATAGCCTTGATTCATGACTACAATCGTATCTGACATGGTGAGGGCTTCTTCCTGATCATGGGTGACATAGATAAAAGTGATTCCCAATTCATTTTTTAAACGGATGAGTTCATATTGCATATCTTGGCGTAATTTTAAATCTAATGCGCCGAGAGGTTCATCTAAAAGTAAAACCTTTGGTTCATTTACAATAGCCCTAGCGATAGCGATACGCTGTTGTTGTCCGCCGCTTAAGGATTCAGGAGAGCGGTTTCCATATCCTTCCAGATTGACTAATTTTAGGGCATATTTAATTTTATCATCAATATAAGATTTTGGTTTCTTTTTAATTTTTAAGCCAAATGCGATGTTTTCTGCGATTGTCATATGGCTGAATAAGGCATATTTTTGAAATACTGTGTTTAATGCTCTTTTATTTGGGGGGAGGTTTGTGATATCTTTTCCGTCGAAAATCACTTTACCTTTATCTGGATTTTCAAATCCACCTAAAATGCGCAGAGTAGTGGTTTTGCCACACCCACTCGGTCCTAATAGAGTGATAAATTCATTTTCTCTGATATATAGATTCAGATCGTCTAAAATGATATTGTCCCCATAAGATTTTGTGATATTGACTAAGTCAATCAATTTGTCCTGATTCATGGAAATCCTCCCTCTGTAATAATTTTAAAAACTAGGAGGTGTAGTAACCCAAAGCACAACAGCTCCTGTTTTGGTAGTGATATAGTGTTTTTTGTCTGGAATAAAATAAAAGGATTCCCCTTTTTTTGCCTTAAAAGTTTTAGTTCCAATATGAAGAAGAATACTTCCCTGTAAAATATAGCCAAATTCTTCTCCTTCATGCGGATTGTCCGGATAGGTAGAGCCATTCGCTTGTAGAGTCAAGAGAATAGGTTCCATCATATTTTTTTGTGCGTTAGGGATAATCCACTCGATTTTATTTTGAAGTTCTGTATCTGATTTTTCAAAATAATCGGTTTTTTTAAAGACGACTTGTTCGTCAGATGCCTCAGTAAAAAATTCATGAATATTTGTGCCAAGGCATTGTAAAATATCAATTAAGGTTGCAATAGAAGGAGAGGTTAAATCTCTTTCTAATTGCGATATAAAGCCTTTTGACAGCTCTGCACGATCGGCGAGTTCTTCTTGTGTGAGTCCTTTTAGAATACGAAGTTCTTTTATTTTAGAACCAATCTCCATAATTTCCCTCCTGTGCCAGCATATAGTATATGGCTTAGCGAAAATAAACAATAAGTTTAGTAATAGTAAACAGTAACAATTATACACTGATCCTTATCAAAGTCAATAGATTTTTTTAAAATAAATTTATTAATTTATCTTAACAAATGGGATTGTTTATGGTAGTATGAACATAGAAAAAGAATCGTAAAGATAAGACTAAATGATTGGATTTGTGGAAAACTATAATGGTAAATGCAAAGGATGGGGGATTGGGGAAAAAGAGGGGGCGCTCCGGCAAGGAAGTATTCCAACGAAGCCGCGCTTTCGCTCCGTTCCAGACGTAACGGTACTAAGCGTACAGCCCTTTTAGGGCTGTTTGCTAAGTGCCGACGTCTTCCAAGGGGCTTCTTATGGAATACTTCCTTGCCTCCGCTGGTTCAGTGGCTGTTCTGCTTTTTGAATGGTGAATGTTATGATAAGTTATGAAAATTTAAGTGGGGGGATATGTGGAAGTAGTTTTTTGAAAGGGGCGGTATTTCTATGGGGGAGTTTTGCAATTGTCTAGATTATGTCATAAACTGGTGAGAAGATGTTTTATTTTATAATAAAAAGAATCCATATTTATATAGGGTTTGGAGTTTTGTAATTGCCTAAATACAAATGAATTAGAAAGGAGAAATTTATTTATGAAATTTATGAAGGAGCAGAAATATATCGCATATATTAGCAGTTATACACATGGGAAAAGTAAGGGGATTATGATCTGTGATGTGGAGGCAGAAAAGGGACGTTTGATACCTAGATCAGAGGTGGAGATACATAATCCATCTTATATGGTGAAAGCGAACAGTGGAAAGTATTTATATGCTATTTGTGATGAAGGGTTACAGGCATATCGGATTTTAGAGAATGGAAATTTAAGTTTGATTAATAAAGGGACAATTAATGGAATGAGGGCTTGTCATGTGACAGTGGATGAAAAGGACAATTATATTTTTTGTGCTGGTTATCATGATGGGAAAGTGACAGTGGTGCGATTGAGAGAAGATGGCGGTATTGGAGAAGTAACGGATGAGGCATTTCATAAGGGAATGGGAAGTGTGGCAGAAAGGAACTTTCGCCCTCATGTGAGTTGTGCGGTTTTGACGCCAGATCAGAAGTTTTTAATGGTGAGTGATTTAGGGATAGATCAGGTGAAGATTTATAAATTTGATAATGTAACAGGAAAAATCCGCTTAGTGGATGTGTTGAGAGCAGAAATAGAATCTGCGCCTAGAACAATGATATTTAGTAAAGATGGAAAATATGCATATTTAACACATGAATTAAAAAATTATGTGGCGGTTTATGCTTATAATGGAGAGGGGAGAACGCCAGAGTTTGAATTGATTCAGAGGATTTCTACTCTGGGCAAGAAGTTTTCTAAAAATAGTGCGGCAGTGGCGATTCATTTTTCTCCAGATGAAGGACATTTATTTGTGAGCAATGCAGGGGATAATTCTATTGCTATTTATAAAAGGGATATGGGAACAGGAATGCTTAAGATGTTATCTACATTGCCGATCAGTGGGGATTATCCAAAGGATTTTGCGATATTTCCAGATGGAAGGCATATGGTTTGTCTGAATCATGAAACAAATGATATGTCGTTTTTTGTGATTGATTATGAAAAGGGAATTATTGTGATGAATGGAAAGTCTATTCCAGTGGAAACAGGGAATTGTTGTATTATTACTGAGATATAGAGGATTTTTTGTAGTATGTTGTGATAGAGGTGTTTGAGGGAATAGGGAATTTTGTTTGGTTCGCTGTTTCCGAAAAGGCAAGGAATTATTTTAAAGGAGCTGGGCTTTTGGTCTGTGGAAGATGTAGTGGTATTAAGCTCACAGTTTGTAGGCTGTTTGCTAAGTGCTGATGTTTTCTAAGAGGCTTTTTTGGAATAGTTGCTTGCCTTTGTTGGTGTGTTGGTAGGGGATAGGGATGGAAGGTTTGAGTTGGATATGAAAAGGTTTTAGAAGGAGAGGTTTAGGATGAAGGATAGAGCAGTAGTGAGGTTAAAAAGAGGAGAGGGGAGAACATTAAAAGGGGGAGGTGCTTGGATTTATGATAATGAGATAGAGAGTTTGATAGGGGAATGTGAAAATGGAGATTTGGTGACAGTAGAGGATTTTGATGGATATGGGTTAGGAACAGGGTTTATTAACCGTAATTCTACGATTATGATTAGAATGATGAGCAGAAAAAGGGGACAAGAGATAGATGAGGATTTTTTAGAACAAAGGGTGAGAGAGGCGATTGGATATCGGAAAAAGGTGGTGGATATGGAAAGCTGCCGTTTGATTTTTGGAGAGGCTGATTTTCTGCCGGGAATTGTAGTGGATAAATTTGCTGATGTGTTGGTCGTGCAGTCATTGGCGATGGGAATAGATAGGTGGAAAGAAGTTATTATAGAAAAGTGCAGGCTGGTATTAGAAGAGTATGGGATGAAGGTTAGAGGGGTTTATGAAAGAAGTGATGCTAAGGTGAGAGAACAGGAGGGGATGGAAAGGAAAAAGGGATTTATAGGAGAAGAATTTCCGACTAAGGTATTGATACAAGAAAATGGGGTGAAATATTATGTAGATGTTGCGGAGGGGCAGAAGACAGGATTTTTTTTGGATCAGAAATATAATAGATTGGCGATTCAGAAGTTATGTAAAGGGGGAAGAGTATTAGATTGTTTTACACATACAGGATCTTTTGCATTAAATGCGGCGGTCGCGGGAGCAGAGGAAGTTTTAGGTGTGGACGCTTCAGCATTAGGTGTGGAACAGGCAAGGGAAAATGCAGCATTAAATGGAATGGATGAGAGAGTTCAGTTTATTTGTGAGGACGTGTTTGAATTATTGCCTAAATTAGAGAGAGAAGGGGAGAAATTTGATGTGGTTATTTTAGATCCGCCAGCTTTTACGAAATCTAGAAATTCTGTGAAAAATGCGATAAAAGGATATCGGGAGATTAATTTAAGAGGAATGAAGTTGGTAAAAGATGGTGGGTTCTTGGCTACTTGTTCTTGTTCCCATTTTATGACGCCAGAATTATTTTCGGAAACAATAGCACAGGCGGCGAAAAATGTGCATAAAAGATTGAGGCAGATAGAATATCGCACGCAAGCGCCAGATCATCCGATTCTATGGGCAGCAGAGGAATCCTATTATTTAAAATTTTATATTTTTCAGGTATGTGATGAAAAATGATGTTTTATTTCCGTAAGGGAAAAATTGATGAAATTATTTTTTGTAGGGAGATGTTTGTATGTTTCGAGAACTGAGGAGAAAAAGGCAGTTATTGAATAAAATAGAATGTGAAGATATTTTACAGAAGAGGACATCGGGAGTGCTCGCGGTTTCAGGCGATAATGATTATCCTTATGCTGTACCTCTTAATTATGTATATTGTGATGGAAAAATTTATTTTCATAGTGCAAAAACAGGGCATAAATTAGATGCAATGATAAGAAACGCAAAAGTATCTTTCTGTGTGATAGATCAAGACAACATAATACCAGAAGAATATACATCTTATTTTAGAAGCGTGATTGTATTTGGTAAGATGCATATCATAGAAGATGAGGAGGAAAAAAGAAAGGCGATTGAAAAACTGGTGATTAAATATGCACCAAAAGATAGTGACGCCAACCGAAAAAGAGTGATAGAGAAGGAAGAAAAAGCGCTTTGTATGTTAGAACTTTGTATAGAACATATAAGCGGTAAAGAATCTATTGAATTAGTGAAAGGGGAAATCCAAAAATCATAGTAGAAATAATTTATCGAAAAAAGCTAATCGTTTCTTTTTAGCGATTAGCTTTTTTTGATATTACTCCATATTCTTGTTAAAGTTCATATAAAATTTTTTATAAAAGTCTATAATAATTGAATCTAAACCTTTCATGATTTCACTAACTGTTTTATTTCTAAATGATTGACTCCACTTACCATATGAAAAGGTATCACTATATTCTGACATATTTACTTTAAACTCGTCATAGTATAAAAATTTTTCTTCATAAAATGTATTATTTGCTAAGTCATTTTCCAGATTTTTTCTCATATTATAAAGTGCATATAGACGTTCAACATCCCATAGAGCTAAAATATATTCATTAATAGAAAATTTTTCACAGTCGATGCCATATGCTTCAAAGGCTTTTATAATATTATAATAATAATATAAATCGTTAGATAAAAGCATTTTATAAAAGAGTTCTAAAGTGTGTTTATTGTCTTTTAAATCAGAAAATGTAGAATTTTCTACTTCTAAAGTTAGAATGTTATCTAAAATTAAGTCTATTTGTTGCTGATTTTCTTTGGATTTAAAAAATTGATATTCACTAAAATTTTGATGTAATTTTAAAATATTATCATTTACCTCTGAAATCTGATCTTGAATATCATCAAACATTATTTGGTTCTTTTTTTCTTCGCTTTCGATATGAAGAAATTCTTTTATGGATATCAAATAATTATCCAAGGAACGAGTACTTATACAAGGTAAAATTAACATAATTCCTATCACGATTCCTAAGATATAAAGCACTATTTTTTTCTTAGTATTGCTAGATTTAGTATTTTCAGAATCGTTATTTTTAGAATTGAGAAAATTTAGAAGTAATATAACTTCTAAGGAAAAGGTTATAATAAATAATAACTTTAAAAATAAATTTGGCATAGCCTCGGATATTACTACAGATAAAAGAGTGGCTAAAATAGATAATCCTATTCCCATATCTTCTTTTTTCATATACTATCTTCTCCTTTGTAATGAAAAATTTTTCTTAGATTTAATAAAAAATAAATTAAAATTAATTATAGTTTTAGTAAATTATTTAATGAAAAAGTGTTTATAAAAAATTACATTTAAAAATAAAGAGAGATGCCCTTAAATTAATAATCACTTTACAACTAAAAAAATATTAAACTAATTATATAACAATTTATTTATTTTTACTACTATTATTTATTGAAAATATTCGACAAATTTTATTTTTATATACATAATTGATATTAAAAAAAATAAATGACGTATTTTTGCATAAATATCAAATGATTACAATTTCATTTTTTTACTATTAAAAGCTTAGTATATGCTATTGTGTAGACAGATTCACTTATCGCAGAAAACTAGCTTAAGATAAGAACGTATTTTAAAAGAACCTTTTTAAAGATGTTAGTACTTCATGAGCAGTGCAATTATGTGCCAAGAATTTAAGCTTCACGTAGTCTTTTATGGAGAAAAAGCACTGTTTCATGGGAATAGGTTCTTATCTTAAATAACATTTGTTTATTCTGTGAATGTAGACTATAGAATAGTAGAAAAATCGAAAATATGTTCGATTTTATATTGACAAAAATCCCCAAATATGATATAGTAAAAATATCTAAAAAACATGAAACGATAAAAAAGCAGTTTATAAGGAGGACTTTTTGTATGGCAGATGTAACTTTAAAAAATACGAAACAGGAAATTTTTGATGCGTTGACAAAGGCACAGCAGGAATTGACAAAGAAGCAAAGCATTGCAATTAATGTAAAAGAAGAAGATCAGAAAAAGAAAGAAAGGGAAACGATAAAAAAGGCAGAAGAAGCAGTAAAGCCAAAAGAAGAGCCAGAATTGTCTGTTGCATGTAAGGCAGTTGCGAAGATGGTGGATAATTTCTTCGATACATATGAAAAGTCGAAAGAAGAATTTAATTCTATTCAAGAAGCGATTGAAATAAAGAAAAAGCATCTGCAGGAATTATATAATATTGAAAGTACTCTATTCGATTTTTCCGCTGTTGTCAATTCTAAATTGGCGTGGGAAGCTGAATTTGAAAAATCTGCACAGGAGAAGAGAGAAAGATTACAGGAAGAATTAAAGAGATTAGAAAAAGAAGCCTCTGAGAAAAAAGCGGAGAATGAGAAAACAGAAAAAGAATATAAAGAAGAAATAGAAAAGTTACATAAAAGACAAGAAGAAGATTATAAATATGATGTAAAGCGCAGACATTTGCAGGATGAAGATAGCTGGAATGATGTGATGAAAGTGAAGAAAGAAAAATTTGATAAAGAATGTGATGTTATCAAAGAAGACTTGAATAAAAGAGAAGAAGCTATCAAAGAACATGAAGAGAAGATCGATGAGATTAATGCAAAAATAGAGGAACTGCAGAAAAAATTAGATGATGCAGAAAAAGATAAGACAGATGCAGTAGAGGACGCTGTACAAAAGGCGAAGAAGAAAGCAGAAGAATCATATGGCTATAAAGAGAGATATTTAAAGAAAGAGCATGAAGCGAGCGAGAGCCTGTTACAGAGTAAGTTAGAGATGGTAACAGCAGAAAATGAAGCGAATAAAAATACTATTTCTGATTTACAGGCGAAATTAGATAAAGCGTATGCAGAGATGAAAGATATGGCTGCAAATGCAGTAAATGGAGCTGCGATTCAGAAGGCATATACGTCTTTAAATACAGTAGGAAAAGAAACAAAATAAGGACAAGACTTTATTTTTACATAAAATAATAATTCATCCCACCATTTTTGAAATAAGGCTACCGCAATCCCACTGGCTTTAGACGGTGGGTTAAGGTAGCC
>CANRVK010000035.1 GCA_947643285.1 uncultured Eubacteriaceae bacterium | reverse complement strand
CTCATTAAGTGCCGACGTCTTCCAAGGGGCTTCTTTTGGAATTATTCCTTGCCTTAGCTAGTATATCGGCTATTCTAGGAAAATAAGTTCTATTATCTACAAAAAGAAATTTTTTTAGTTTTGTAAAGTGTGAAATAGTTATGATAATCTGTAGCGATATCTCTTTCAAACTTTCCTATACGGCAAACTAGCACAGGAAAAACCTATTCCGAAAGAAGCCCCTTGGAAGACGTTGGTACTTAATGAGCGGTGCGGTGACGCGCCGAGAATTTAGTACCATTACGTCTGGAACGGAGCGAGAGCGCGGCTTCGTTGGAATAGGTTTTTCCTGTGCGAACCTTTTATCAAAGTGTTTCCTTGTTTTGTGTAACTTTTTTGTTCATGATTTCTTTCTTTTAATCTAGCTTATTATCTGTTTTATCTTTTTGACAACTTGTTTCATCTAAAAATTATTTTTCTACATAAGAAGTAATATAAGAAATTTCTCCCTTTATTGTATAAGAACCAAATTCAGCCGGTAAAATAAAATGATCTCCTTTTTTAATAGGATTACCATTGATTTCTCCCTCTCCATCTATTATGCTGATATTTTGGAACGGATGTGTCTGTGAAAAAGTAGCCTCTTTTGTGATATCCACTTTTTCTACGGTATAATAAGAACAGCTCACTAAATGTTCTATAGTATATCCATCACATTCCTGTTTTGCTCTATTCCCTCTGACTTCTTCAAATGGAGCTTCAATTACAGCAATACTCTTTTCTACATGAAGTTCTCTAGGCTTTCCATTGCTCAATCTGTCATAGTCATAAACTCGATAGGTGATATCACTATTCTGTTGTGTTTCTAAAATTAAAGTTCCTCCTTTAATCGCATGAACACAGCCGGGATTGATCTGAAAGAAATCTCCCTTTTTCAAAGGAACAGTTCTAATAAAATCTTTCCAGCGTTTCTGTTCTATCATCTCTTTCACTTCTTCTTTATCTTTCGCATGATGTCCTATTACAATTTCCGTGCCTTCTTCACAATCCAAAATATACCAACATTCTGTTTTTCCTAAAGAACCATTTTCATGTTCTTTTGCATACATATCATTTGGATGTACTTGAATACTTAAATCTTGTTTCGCATCAATTATTTTTATCAGCAGCGGAAAACGATCTCCCGACAATCCTCCAAACAATTCTTTATGTTCTTCCCATAATTGACTCAAAGATTGTCCTTGATATGTTCCATTAGAAATTTTACAATCCCCATTAGGATGTGCGCTAATCGCCCAACATTCTCCTGTATGGTCACTTGGAATGGGATATTGATATTCTGCTTTCATTCTATCTCCGCCCCATATCATCTCTTTAAATACTGGTTCTAAAAATAATATCTCTTTCATCTCTTTCTCCATTTCTCTTTTCTTTTATTGAATTATAATCTCATATTGTGCATGAAATTCTGCCTTTGGCTTTAAATGATTGACGCCTGTTTTCTCTGTTAAATCTCCTGTGAACTCTTTATCATCACAACGCCCATACCACGGTTCTAAGCATACAAAAGGTGCTCCGGGTTTTGACCAGATTCCCATATAAGGAAAGCCTTTACAATTTATAGTTACATAAGGAAGCTTATCAGGCAGTGTCAGCGTGACTTCTTCTACCTGTTGATTTTCAAAAATAAGTGCATCGTTCTCAAAACGATCTGCCCCTATTGTAATATGTCCCTGATCCGTTTCTAAAGTATAAGGATTCGCTGTATTCGCGCCCTTGCTTTTTTCATCAATTAAGAAATAAGTCAATGGATTCTTATTCTCAAAAAAAAGACCACAATCTTTTTGTTCTATTCCCTCTGGCATCATAAATGCAGGATGACCTCCAATACTGAAATACATATCTTCTTCTCCTGTATTTATAACATCCCAAGAAACCAAAATAGTTCTATCTTTTAAGGTATGAGTAACTTTTAAACAAAAAGAAAAAGGATAATTTTTCCTTGTTTCTTCATCATCTGTAAAACTATGCACAACCTGATTTTCCTGTTCTAATTCACACTTCATTTCTTTATCTCTAGCAAAGCCATGTCCTGTCATAGAATAAGTATCACCCTTATAATGATATTGATTCTGATAACAAGTCCCTACAAATGGAAATAAAATAGGGGCATGACGTGCCCACCAGTCAGGATTCCCATCCCAAAGCACTTCCCTTTTATTTTTCTTATCATAAATTCGCTCCAATTCTGCTCCAAAATCATTAATTTCAATCTGTAGTAAATCATTTTCAAGAATATGATTCATTTTTCTTCTGCTACTCAAAATATGGACAAATATACTCATATTGAGATATGGTAAGTTCTTACGAACATTACTTACTGCTTCATCGTGTATGCTTTTGTGGTTACAAAGCAACTCACTACTCACAAGTTTTATACACTCCACAGTCGTAAATTCCCGACTAAGCCATCGGTACATACTTACAAATGCTTGTTTATGCTGTTTTGTAAGTTTTTGCATCTCTCAGATTTAGACTTGCATTATAATCCCTGTCTGCATGATATCCGCATTCACAAATATATTCTCTGTCAGAAAGCTTTAGATTTTTCTTAATACATCCACATGCGTGACACATTTTGCTTGATGGATACCTTCTGTCTGCAACTCTTAATTCCATTCCTAATTCTTTGCATTTTGCTTCCAGTTTTCTTCTAAATCCGTAAAACTTTTGAGAAGCAACCGCTTTGGAGAGATGTCTGTTCTTCATCATACCTTTTACGTTCAAATCTTCAATCGTAATATAAGATGGTTTGGTTTTCACTATCCCTGCGATTGTCTTATTGATGTAATCGGTACGAATATGATCTATTCTATGATGAAGTTTTTGTACCTTTAAAACTTGTTTCTGGATATTTTGCCCAGTAGCATCTCCTTTCTTTTCCTTGTTGCGTTTCTTTAAGTCTTCGTATTTTCTCGATAGACCACGCTGTGCTCTTTTTAATTGTTTCTCTAATTTATGAATTCTTACCGTTTTATTGATATTTTTCTTTACCATACCATTGCTTATTACTGCAAATTCTTTTATGCCCAAATCAATCCCTAATCCAAAATCATTTAATTGTGTTTTCTCTGTTTCAGGTATATCAATTAAAACGGATACATAATACTTTCCTGCTTTCCAGGAAACCGTACCGCTTTTAATTACATATCCTTGTTTTGTAGTCGGAATGTAGCCTTTTTCCTTTAATCTGACCCATCCAAGCGTAGGGATATTCACTCTGTGCCTTTCACAAAAACAATCCTTTGGATTATTCTTCACAAAGTACATTTTCACATCCGATTTTCCTTTTTTCTTAAATTCTGGAAATCCGCTCTGATGTTTAAAAAATCTTTGAAAAGCCTTATCTGCATTCATGATACTCTGTTTGACGGATTTGGAACTGACTTCTTTCATCCATAAATATTCTGGATTTTCTTTTAAATAAACATGGTTCAACCATTTGTGAAAATCCATACCGGAAAGGAATTTCTTTTCCGTGTCATAGATTTCCTTGTTATAAGCAAGATAAAAATTATAAACAAATCTGCAAGTTCCGATTGTTTTATTTATCTTTTGTATTTGTTCCTGCGTTGGATTTATTTCCGTCTTGAAGCTCTTTCGCAATTTCTTCATCCTCCTTTATCTGATTTTTGTACTTTCTTACACCATATAATCTACAGGACAACACATGTAAAATGGATATCATGTCTTGAACCAATTCTTTGTTTGGGGAAAGAGTTTCCTTAGTTACAATCCTTATTTTTGTATGGAATTTTTCGCAAAATTTTTCAAACCAATCATATCCAAACCGAATCAATCTATCCTTACTTGAGATTACGATTGTTTTTATTTTATTCTCCATAACATCTTCAAGCAGTTTATTCCATTTTTTGCGATTGTAATTTCATCCACTTCCGAAATCTTCCATACATTGATTTACTATGATTCCTTTCGCATTACAAAACTGTCTTAAAAAATCAACTTGATTTTTTAAATCATCTTTTTGATTTCTTGTTGAAACTCTCGCATAAACAACATCTCTTATATCACTCTCTGTCTGTATCCCTTTAAACTGTAGATACTGGTCATAAGTATCATATCTTCTATCAGTGGGAGTGCGGTTTGCTTTTAAAATTCCTTCTCTGTCCCAACGTTGTAATGTTTTGACTGATACACCCAATCATTCTGCAAAATCTTTTGATTTATAATTTGTGATATTTGATGTGTTCCTAGAAAAATCTCCTTCTATTTTAGAAACACATTATATCATATTTAAATATGTTTGTTTATATTTTTAATTACTTAACATTCCTCCTTTTCTTAGCTTTTTTATTTATTATCATACTTTACTATTAAAAAAAAAACAAGAACCAATTACTCTGTTTTTATGTTTTTTTCGCAAAGAATATCTATTCTTTCATTTTCTAATATTTTAGGTTATTGCGAAAGTTCAAAGGGGGCGCTCCGGCAAGGAGGTATTCCAACGAAGCCGCGCTCTCGCTCCGTTCCAGACGTAGCGGTACTAAATTCGCAGCCCCTAACAGGACTGCTCATTAAGTGCCAACGTCTTCCAAGGGGCTTCTTTTGGAATACCTCCTTGCCTCCGCTAGTTCATCGGCTGTTCTGCTTTTTTTAAATTGAATTTTACAATAAGCTATGAAATCTAATTGAAGAGATAGATAAAACAATTCTCAGAAAGGTCAATATTTATATATTTTAGACTTTTATAATTATATATTTCATATTTTAGATTAGAAAAGCTTCATAAAAATTTTGAAAAAACATTTTAACTTTTTTCTCCTGTAAAGTACAAACTGTCACACCCTCTCTTATAACTATATAACCACTTGAAACAAATGGCAAATACTATTATATTTCTCAACCTTGCCTATATCGCAAACTAGCGGAAGAAAACAACTATTCCAAAAGAAACCCCTTGGAAGACGTTGGTACTTAATAAGCAGTCCTGTTAGGGGCTGCGAATTTAGTACCGCTACGTCTGGAACGGAGCGAGAGCGCGGTTTCGTTGGAATAGTTGTTTTCTGGAGCGAACCCTTTCGCTTTCTATGATACCTATTTTGGGGTTGATAAATCGCGCAATTTTCAGATTTCTACAGGTTGCACTTGATAGAAGTTTACACTTTGAGAATTGCAAAATTATAATCGTTCTGATATAATAAACGAAATAAAAAGTACAGTCTATGTATTTACTGGGGATAGTTAGGGATTATGGTTCTCAATCAGGAAGAAACGAGGTGATAGTTTTGATACGGATTGCAATTTGTGATGATGAGAGCAAAACTGTTAAAAGCAACACGCAAGCCACAGAACTATGTTTAAGTCGGCTGGGTATAGTGGGAGAAATTGAAACCTATACGCAAAGCTACAATCTTTTATATGACATTACAGAGGACAGTTTTTATTATGATTTGATTTTGTTGGATATAGAAATGCCCGGTCATACGGGTATGGAGCTTGCGGCAAAAATCAAACCTTTTCTTCCCAATGTAAAAATCATTTTTATTACTTCTCACATTGAATATGCCATTGATGCATTTGAGCTTTCCATTTTCCGCTATGTCCCCAAAAATGATGTTGAAAGCCGTTTGCCAGCAGCCATCACAGATGCATTAAAATTGTTATCTCTGGAAGATGGTAAGGTCTATACAATTCAGACGAACAGCAGATTGGAAAAGATACCATACAAAGATATTTTTTATATTGAGAGAGATGGAAAAAATGCAAGTATTACAACAGTGGGTGGTGTATCAAAGGTACGAAGAACATTACAACAGATTTTTGATGAACTGGCTTCAGACGAGTTTATTTTTATTGATCGTGGCTGCATTGTCAATGTAATACATATCATGCAAGTCAAAGACAGTATGGCTATTTTGAAGAATGGTACAGCGCTTCCCATCAGTCGTTCCCATTTACAGGAAGTGAAAGAACAGATCAACAGCTATTGGGGGATGCATATATGACAGATGTACTGGTTCTCATTTCAAGCGTTTTGGCAGGCAGTTTACGGGTGGCATTATGTTTATTTCTGATTTATCGATTACTGAACACAGAACACCCTACAATGAAAACATTTCTTATAGGGTTGATTGGAATTGTGGTTATTCTATTGGGTGTCTATCTGCTAAATGGCACTGATTTTTACCGTATGGTCTTTGAAGCTCTTTGGATTGCGGGCAGTGCTGCCTATCTGCTAAAGGCAAATATCAGAATGTGCCTGTTTGTTGGTATCTTTTATGAGATCGCAACGGCTTTCTGGAATTTCCTTATTGCTGCTGGTTTGGGTATTCTCTTTCAATCAAATGCCTTTTTGGATAGCGGAACACTCTTTGGGCAGGCGGCTCGATGGCTTGTGAATGGTTTGCTTGTAGCATTGATGATTTATATTGCAAAGCGCTCTGATATGAACAGGCAAGAGGCGTTCCGGCTATCTTCTGTGATTGCGCTAGTCGGTTTTATAGCTGTGGTGACTTTGAATGAGCAAAACACACTTGAAATTTCAGATGATACCATCTATATGTGGTTGATTTTATCTGTGGTTTTGATGATGTCAGTTTTGATGTTAAATATCAGCCGACAATATGAGGTCGAAAAAGAGCTGGCGGCACTTAAATCTGAACAGGTCGAACTTTTGGAGCGAGATTACACCGCATTGAACAACGCTTATGCCATTAATGCAAAACTGTTTCATGATTTTCATAATCACATCGGAACACTACGGCAATTTCTATCCCATGAAAAGTATCAGGAAGCTGTCCAGTATTTAGACGAGCTGCAGACTCCCATCCAAGAAATCACCAACACGGTTTGGACGGGAGATGAAACGGTTGACTACTTGATTAACAGCAAATTCGCCGTGGCTGCTGAAAAGCAAATACAGTTTGAAGTGCAGGTGGAATTTCCACGTCATACAAATATCCGTAATGCAGATCTATGTGCTATTTTAGGAAATCTTTTAGATAATGCTATGGAAGCCGCAGAAAAGGTAGTTGTGCCAAAGCAGCGCACGATTTTCCTTACTATTCGCCGTATCAATCAGATGTTGGTCATCAAGGTCGAGAATAGCTATGCAGAGATAGCCAAACGAGAGAACGGTCAATTACAAACGACCAAGACAGAGGTGGGACTGCATGGCTGGGGATTGAAAAGTGCCCAGACCGCCGCTGAAAAATATGACGGCACGATACGGACAACTTATGAGGGAGATCGCTTCCGGGCGGTTGCTACCTTGTCTTACCATAGTGTGCCGATGGAATAATCTTCACAGGTCGCAGAGGTAAAACCTCTGCGACCTTTTTCGTGGTCAAAAACCTACCGTTTGCAGACACTTTCGCAGACCGCTTTATTTTCGTCTATAATATAGACACAACAAGCAAACAACACTTTTTAGTAGGAGGAATTTATTATGCGTCATATTTATATTCGTGGTATTCTAGCTCTGATCTGGCTGGTGGCTGCTATCATTAGTGCAACTTCTAGGAACTTTGAAATGATGGTTTTGTATCTTGTCATTTGTGGTGTGTTCTTGTATTCCACTTATGCTATATGGAAAAAAGAAAAGAACAAGGGGGAAAAATAAGATGAACCAACAATTACTCTCTGTCAAAAATCTTCGAGCATGGTATCATCTCGAAAAGCCTGTTTTATCCGATTTTTCCATTGACCTGAACACCCATGAGGTCGTCGGACTGATCGGGCTGAACGGAGCTGGAAAAACGACCTTTCTTAAAATTCTTTCTGGTCTGCTGGATAGCTTTCAGACCGACGGTTTTTGGGTGAATGGCTGTTCCACAACATTTCGCAGCCGTGACTTCAAGCTGTGCCGTTACACTGTTTTTGCCGAGGACAATTCCTTTCAATATTTCACTTTTTGGGAATACTTGTCCTATGTCTGCTCCGCTTATGGGGAAAAAAAGCCAGACGTTTCCGATCTCATTCGTGGTTTCCACTTTGAGGATTACACAGATACCCTTTTGAAAGATCTGTCAACCGGCAATAGGAAAAAAGCATTTTTGATTACTGCCTTTGCCTTAAAGCCGGAGCTGCTTCTGCTAGATGAGCCTGTCAATGGGCTTGATTTTACCAGCACAGAATTTTTATATCAAATGATTGCCGGTTACAAAGAATATGGAACTATCCTTTTTTCCTCGCACATTTTAGAGAGCATTACCTTAACCTCTGATCGGGTTCTTGTATTAGAGAACGGTAAAATTCGGGAAAGTTTTGAGTGTGAGGAAATTGACACTACAAAAATTCGGGAGGCGTTGCATGATAATGGACATTTATAACGCATTTGCAAAAAAACTATTTGGAGTGAACTATGAGCGTGTCAGCAAAACACTTGTAATCTGTTTCATCGTATTTTGGGGCTTGCACATTGCTGATTTACAAATCAAAATCGCTCCATTTATCTTGTACTTGATGACAGCAACCTTTACCGGTGGCGTTATGTGGCAAGCCCTTTCCTCGACTGATAATGCCGAGTATCTCTCCAATATGCTCATGCTGCCTTTTGATGGAATTACTTTTATCTTTTCCTATGTAGGAGCGTTAGGGAGCTATACATTGGTTACGAAAACCGCTATGCTCTGGGCTGTGGTATTCGCTGTATCTTCGTGGAATACTGCGCAGATTTTATGCAGCCTGTTATGTGCAGTTAATGCTATCTTACTGGCAAGTGTAATCTATTCCATGAAAAAGTGGCGCATTATGAGCATTGCATGGAGCATTGGAATGATTATGGCAACTATCCTATTGCATGATGAAATAGTAATTTGTGGGCTGTTGGTCGCAAATGTGTTTTTGTCCGCAAACTATCTGAAATTCTCCGATGGATATTGCTTTTATAGACCAGCAGCTTCGGTAAAGCAGATTAAAAACAGTCGTCATGCGTCTGTATGGAGATACTTTTTCCGCTACTTGATGACGCACAAAAACTATCTTGTGAACTCGGCGGCTATGTGTGGTATTGCGTGTGTACTGCCTTTGATCTTTCGGAAAATGGAGAGCAGTTTTGTTCTGCCGATAGGATTTGCTATTCTCTCTCTGAATACACCCCTTTGCATCTTGCTTTCCTGCGATCCAGCTTTAGAACAAGCTACCCGTTTCCTGCCGGGACAGAAAAAGCGTTTTTATATACCATACTGTATTTTCATTTTTTGCTTTAACCTCTGCATTGATGTTGTTTTCCTATGCAGTTGGCGAATCCAAGTTGGAGAGATTACTCTCTATACCATCTTAATGGCATTGTTCTTTGCACTGCAAAGTGCGATTGGTTCTGTACTTTTAGAGTGTTTTCGACCTATCCGAAACTGGAAAATTGAAAGTGACCTTTGGCATCATCCAAGAAAATATGTTGTACCACTCGTTATGCTGTTGATTGGCGGTGTGCTAGGTACTGTGTCGTGGCTTCTATATGTATTGCTGATCGGATTAGTGCTTGAATGTGCTATTCTCATTTTTTCAGAAACTTACTCAACAGTTAGCAAATCCAGTCAAACCAGTCAACACTCAAGATGAATGGCATATACTGCTCCGCCGTTGATAGACTTGACTGGATTTGCTAATGGGTGGGGAGAATAGAAACGAGGGCTTTTCTATATACCTGCTGTGGAAACCTGTCCTATACTTGTGGCTCTATGCCATGCAATTACAGCCGGTCGGGAGCATAATGCTGTTTGTTGTCAACAGCCCGTTTCACGGTCTGCACGTAGTTTCTTGTAAATTGACCCGATTTTCTATTTAAAAAACTCAGTATTCTCTGGATATTCCATATAATCCAACCATTTCCTTGGGATTCTGTTTTCATAAAGGGAAACGATACCTCCCACTATCGCACAAATAGTATCTCTATCTCCTAATGCAGAAACAGCCTTCCACAATGCCTCTTCTAAGGATTCATAATAATATGCCACACACCAAAGGCAAAAAGGGACAGTATCTTGTGCTGTTAATTTTATTCCATTTCCAAGTACGGAAATTACAAAGTCTATTTTACTCTCTCTTTTTATGGAAGCAGCAGATAGAATTTTATATTTTGTATCACTTTCTGACATCACTTGTGCAATATCATATAAAAAATCCTTTCCATCTTTAAAATATTCCCCTGCTTTTTTATTCCATATTAATGCTGCCGCTACCGCTACAGCTAATGCTCCTACTATTCCTTCTATATGAGAATGTGTGACTTCAGCAGATTTTCTAGCCTCATACATAACTTTGTCCAAATCATCTGCAAAATAAGCCCCTATAGGAGCAGCTCGCATCGCCGCCCCATTTCCCATAGATCCCATTCCGTCAAATACCTTTGGAGCTACTTCTCTCCAATCTGCTCCTTCTCCAATTTCCCTTAAAATAGAATGTGCCGTTCCGCCATATCCTCTATGCCAATCTAATAAATAATTTTTTGCAAAAATCTCTGCTAATTTATCTTGATTTATTTCTCCATATTTTTCTAATACGCGATAAATCCCTATCCCCATTACTGTATCATCTGTGAAATACCATGATTCTTCTAAAATTTTCCTTTCTTTTATTCTTTGACAAGCCACTTCATCTTCCATAAAGAAAGTTTGTCCAAAACAATCTCCTAATGCAATACCATCTAAAGCTCGTTTTGCATATTTTATTCTATCTTCTATTTTCATTCGATTTATCCTCTGCCTTTATTCCAACTCACAATGATTCTTTCTTTTTTCTATTCTTTTCTTTTAAATACTTGATATATTCCTTTCTAATTTCTTTTATTTCTTTATGCAGTTCTTTTTTATTGATACCTTCTTTTCTCTCATTTACAATCTCTTTCATAGAGTTTTTTTCTGAAATATCAAGTAAAATCTTTTCTACTAATTCGTCTTTATCGTTTGAGATTCTTTGGAGCATAAATTCTGTATAGACATATTCCAAATTCATTCCCCGTTCTTTTAATTTATTTTCTAAAGTATGAATCGCTTTTATCTCTCTCTTTCCGCCACAACAGATTGCAAAATAATAAGATTCCTTATCTGCTACTAAATGTTTTACTATGTATTCTATCCCTTCTGGAAGTTTTCCATTATAACTGGAAAATAAAAATCCAATACACTTATATTGAGAATAAATAATCTTTTCTGTGCAAAAAGAACTCGGCTGAAATTCTATCATATCATTATGTTTTTTTATTAATTCCACCCATTCTAAACACCCTGTATTTTCTTTCTCATAATAGATAATACTTTTTTTCATACAAACTCCTCCTCTTTTTTATCAATAATAAAAATGATAGACCAAGTAAAATACTCCTCGTACAGCCATTCAAAAATCAAATATATTTTAATCCATCTCTTCAAAGAAATAAAATTTCATCATTCTATCTCATATTTTTAAATAAAAAGACAAACTTCCTATATCAAACTTTATTCTTGTTCTAATATTTTTATACTATAAACAGTAAAACTTTTTTCTATGATTGTCAATTTTCTCCATAAACCTTTATCTTATTTTTATAAATAGATTATAAACTTTAGAACTTTATTAGAAATCTCTTTTTTCCTTTTTCATCTCTCTTATTCTTATTTTTTGTTCTTCTTTTACACGATTAGATTCTAATATTTTCTGTAATGCCTTTTGAAAAATTTGTCTGTCTAATCTTCCGTTTTCTAAAAATTTTATTGTTCTTTCTGGATATTTTGCATAACAAACAGATATCACCCATGCCGCTGCCATTTTCACATAATATGCCTCACTTTTTATATTTTCTAATAACCCCAAAATTTCTTCTAAATAATTTTCTTCTATGAAATAATTTAACATCATCACGAACCCAAATCGAGCGGAAAATTCCTCTTCTTTTTCTGCATATTCTTTTATAAATTCCCACATTTTTTCTGGATACTTTTTTGTCATTTTTAAACTGCTGCAAAAGCTATCACATATTGACCAATTTGTTATTTTGGGCACAAATTGGTCAATGTATCTTATCCATTCTTCAAACTCTATTTTTAAATTTCCTATTATCATTCCCTTTAACATCACTTGTTCAAAATAAATTTCTTCTCCCTCTTCTAAAAAAACTTTCCATTCTCCTTTTACGATTTCTTTTGCCAATTTTCTTAATTCTGGCAATCTCACCCCTAATATATTTTCTGTCCCCGGCAAAAGTTTCTTTACAAATGCCTGATATGTTTTATCTGCATGGTTAAAAAGCCAATTTTCTAATTCTTTCTCTTGAATTTCTTGTTTTTGCATATCATTATCCTTCCTTTGCTTTTTCTTTATAAAAATTATTCTATCTATATTTTTATATCAAACAAACCGGCGTTTTGAAATCATAAATTTCAAGTCGCCGGTTTTTTCCCTATGTAAATGAATCTGTGCTATTGTATCACCTTTTTTTAGAAGCATTTATCCGTTCAATAGAAATACTGCCTTTCACATTTCTCAAAGTTTCGTTTGTCGCACGAAGAAATAGTTTATATGTTCCGGGCTTTACAGGTGATTCAAACGTGAAATCAGCGATACATTTCTGTATTCCGTCTATGGGATGCTTGCGATAGTTAAGTATAGAATAATACGTTGTATCTGGAAATTCGTCTTCTGCCTTAATATCTTCCGCCCTGACAAAACCAACCTGCATTCCGCTTCCTTCTGCAAGAACATCATACCAGATCTTATCCCCATCAGACAAACTATATTCTCCCAACCAAATGACTTCCTCACTCTCTATGGTTTTAAAATTAATAGGAATAATTTCTGGCTCACTGTCTTCCAGTTCGTCATCTGGATCATACATACTGCCCAAAAGCTCTTCAACTTCCGCTTCTGTCATATAATCCACGTTTTTAATTTCACCTGCCTCATTCCGAGTGATTTTGATGTTGACTATACCTTGAGGATTGATATCCAATGTATAGAATGAACTATCCTTCCTGATATCCAGAAAAATATGGACGAGTTGACCTTTATAATAATATGACTTTCCCTCATTGGTAACGCCATATGATCGATACTCTTCTATCTGCTGTGCTACAAGTTCTTCTTCCCTATCATCTAATTCATCTTCCCTATCCAACTTTTTAAATAATATAGACTGAAAGTGTATCTGTCTATCCTCCAACGCCCTATCCAGCCATATTTCTAATGCCTCTTCACTCATACGATCAGCCAGAACAGAAAAAAAGGCGATTGACCGTTCGGTATAAGTCTTTTCTGCAAAGAATTGAATCAACGAACTATCCTCTTTCAGTTGATTGACGCTAATAGAGAAAAATTCAATTTCTCCATCCTCATAAATCCTATTTAGCCATGTACTCTGTGCCTCTTCGTCCAATCGAGAAAATGCGACTTGAAATAACGACAGACTACCAGCTTCATAATATCGCTCTATTTGAGCAAAAGACGTATCATCTTCTCTTTTTTCATTCGTTACAGAGAGCTTATTTTCTTCCATAAAGCTTGTATCTGTTGTCGCTTCAACTGAATAAACGCCAATAAAAAAACTTATAAAAATGATACACACTGTCAACGCACTTGTTAAAATAATAACTGTTTTGGATTTTTTCTTGAAACTCATAATCGCACCTAACCTTTCTTTCAATAATTGTTTATTTTCACTTAAAGTAACAGCACCGAAAGTTTCCTTGTATTTCCCAACCGCTGCCATAGCATCCAGTAAAGTCTTTCCATAATCCTGTGCATGGTCATACCCTATTTTTACAAGAACTGCTTCATCACAAGAAAACTCGCACGCTTTTGTGATTTCTCGGCTCATCAGATATACAAAAGGATTGAACCAATGCAAACAAACTGTAATTTGTACTAGCCATTTGTAAAATATATCTCTCCGCTTATAGTGCGTCAATTCATGCAATACAATATGGCGAAAATCCTTTTCAGAAATATCTGAACTCGGCAATACAATACATGGGTAGAAAAATCCGATTAATAATGGTGAAGAAATCAGAGGATTAATACAAAGCTCTACTGGTCTTTTCATCCCTGCCTGTCCTGCGATAATAGAAAATTGGTCTAACATTTCAATGTCAGAAACAAGCGTCAATCCAGCCTTTACATACCGTACAAAACTTTGATAAACTGTCACTTTTCGTATCAACATACCTAACACTACTGCCAACCAAACCAGCCAGATATGATTTATCAATAATGACACAATATCCTGAAATGGCTGATCTGGAGTCAAAATCTCTGATGAATCTGATAAATTATCCTTTTCTGGATTATTCTGTTCTAAATTAACATCAAAATTACCAACACCATCTGAAATCTTATCCATTTTTTGCTGTTTTCTGAAAGAAGTATTCTGAATCATCACCTGATCAACTGACTGATAAATTTTCCCCATCAAATTTACTTCTGCTCCAAAAGGAAGTAATAACCTCATAATAATAATGAGCCAAATATAATACTGCCATTGTCTGCTGATTTTATCTTTCAAAAATCGTTTTCCCAAAAACATCACTAGAATGAGCAGAGTACCAGAAAAAGACATGGACAAGAATATTTTCAAAACTGTATCCATTATTTTTCTTGCCCTTTCTCCAACATTTTTTTCAATTCCTCGTATTCTCCATCTGTCAGCAAATCTCCTGAGATCAGATTAGAAACCAGCCCTTTTACGTTTCCTTCATAAATTTTATTCAGAAAATTTCTGGTTTGAGTTGTCTGGTATTCCATTTCAGAAACAAGAGGCGTATATTCGTTGCAGCGTCCAATTTTCTTTGCCTTTAAAAAACCTTTATTCACAAGACGATTTAAAAGTGTAATGAGTGTATTTTTTTGCCATGATTTCCCCCTTTTCGCCAACTCATCAATTAAATAAGCAAAAAATATAGGTTTCTCCCCATTTGCCCAAACTACTTTCATAATTTCCAATTCAGCATCTGATATTTTTTGTACCATATTAACTTCCTCCTCATTGTATGACATAATGTTGTTCTTTAACAATAACATCATGTCATACTTCTGTCAAGAAGAACTTTTTAAGAGTGGGAAAAATGTTACCATTCCGTCTATTTAAAAATCAAAGGTTCGCTACGGCAAGGAAGTATTCCACCGAAGCCGCGCTCTCGCTCCGTTCCAGACGTAGCGGATACTAAATTCGCAGCCCCCTAACGGGAACTGCTCATTAAGTACCAACGTCTTCCAAGGGGCTTCTTATGGAATACTTCCTTGCCTTCGCTAGATCGTTAATACTTCTAATCTGTGAAAAGTGAATTTCACCATAACAAATAAAATAAAAAATCTGAACTGTTACGAAAAAACAGGACAGAGTAGTGCAGATTGCCTTTTGTAATTGGATATGATATAATTTTTTCAATATGGACTGACAAACTGGAATATGGAGGATAAAAATATGCTCGCATATGAATATGGATTGAAAACTGGCGATTTACCAGAAAAAGAAATGATCAAAATCTTTGAAAGAGCGCTCAGCAAAATCGCTGGAGAAATCAACGACTCACGTATCCCTAAAAAGCGGAAAATGAAAAAGAGGACTGGTCCGTTTGGTTGCTCTACCCCAGATGCGAAACCGTCAGAATATGATTACATCTATCTTTATAGTCATAGACCCAGTAATTTGTTTTTAGAGCTATACCCTAATCGTGAGAAGAATGGACGAGTGAAATTTTCGGAAGAAGGAATTATCTGGAATTTGTACTTTTATATCTTGCAGGACTATCCTGAAGGGGAACAAATCCAAGAGTTTGGAAACAGGGTTATCGAGGAATTATTCCAGACACTTCCCTGCGAAAAGGTACTCATTAAGAAATATGCTCCTGATGAAAATAGACTTTAGTGAAATCGGTCTGATGAAAAAAGCAGTACAGCAAGCAGCACAGATATTGATAATCCCGCCTCCTTGTCCGTTATCGTCCCATCTCCTGTACCCTACGAGTCAAGAATGTACTCCCTTTTCTGCTTTGCGCCTCACGCAACTTAGATAATTACCAAACTCTAACCCTATATAAATACCGCCTTTTCCGAAAATTATTTTTACGTATCTCCTCACTTATATTTCCTAGCTTATGGTAAGCTCCCTTTTTCAAAAAGTAGAACAGCCAACCAATCAGCGGAGGCAAGGACGTATTCCATAAGAAGCCCCTTGGAAGACGTCGGCACTTAATGAGCAGTTTCGCAA
>CANRVK010000034.1 GCA_947643285.1 uncultured Eubacteriaceae bacterium | reverse complement strand
GTCGGTCTTTTATGAAAATATGGATGCATTTATGCTCTGATGTGAAAAAATCCACAAAAATAAGGCTACAGTAAACCTGATTACCATAGCCCTACTCTGCAACTATATTAAAATGCATCAAAATCAATCAAGTCATTGTCCGGTGGGTCTGTGGCATTCTCCGATACAGCTTCTTCCTGCACATCCCCTGCATTCTGCATCGCTGATTCCATATCTGCCGGATTAGAAACAATAGGGGAAACTGCTCTGCCCATTACTGCATTTCTGTTATTCGTACCGTTTGCTGATGCCTGACCGTACACCATGCCGCCTTGCGTCGCTGGGTATGCACCCATAGGAACGGATAAGGGAAAAAACTGCATCTGTGCCATATACATCCCCAAAAGTGCCGGGAGATTGGACATCACTTTCTTTTCCACCATTTCCACGATACGCTCCGCAAAAGCGTCCTCTTTCTCCCCTGTTTCCAGATAAGGATCACGCTTTACCGTCACACAGCGGTCATAATAATTATTGACTGCTTCTATCACAAATCTGTTCTGTGACTTGAACATCTGCCGTATCTGTGGGGAGTGCAGGAGTTCCCACGCCCTGCACTCGTCCCCTTTCTCCATGTTAAAGCGGATATTGTGGTTTTTATTTTTCATTCGGATGCGCCCCCTTATCTGGCGGAAGCCATTGATTTCTGCCTGAGTGGTAAGGTTAGATTGATGTATATTCAACAAAAAACACTCTAAAAACGATATTTTTTTGTATTATCATTAATTTATTGACACAAAATATGTAATTTTTCCATTAGAATCCTCTATTTTAAGAATTCTTACTATACCCTCTCCATCTGGTATCGTAATATTCAATTTATGATTTTTTGAGTCAATTTGATATGATAAAGAACATAATTTAATTCATTACATGAAAGAATGTCAATTGGGAAAATTAACTTTCCAATTGACATTCTTTGTAATCGTTATAAATTACCAATCGCTTCTCCACCAAATCCATGAAACTTTATATTTTTCTTCATCAAAATCCCACCAAGATTTTTTAATACCTCTTCTTTTATTGTCACACAGGAAATAAAGCTCCTGTATCTAAAAGTGCATTCAATCCATACTAATTACTCAAATAAATCATAGGTTTTGAAAATTTTCATTGAATGTCATTGTAAATTGTTCCATACCAATACCCCATAATTCCTAACTGAAAGACATGAGCAGGAGTTGTGTAACAGCTAAAAATTTCATTTTTTATCTGCATCAGCAGCTCATCTTTCGTTTTATTGGCATGTTTTACAATAACAAATTTTATATTAAAATAATTTTTCTAATTAATCTCGATCAAACTTACTCATTGATCGAGATACTTCTTCTAAATTTCCTTCTATATTAATCGTTCTGCTACACCCTTCTCTTCTTTTATTCACTCCTTAAACAAAGATTTCTTTTTATAAAAACAATATACTAAAAAATTGTTCAAGCAGCTCTGAAATCTCTATTTCTATCAATTTATATAAGCTCTTATTGTAGTATACCAATGAACACGTTTCACTTTTCTTGTTAATTGATTTGCATAGAATTTTACTGAAAATCTAAAAAAATGCCCTCCTATTCTAATAAATCTATCATCTTTTGATTTTCTTCTTAGCAAAAATTAAGAATAATGAAAAAGAATTTTTTCTTTTATCTAACTTATTTTGTATACTTGTTCAGTCTAACCTCAAATCTATCTTTAGCAGCATCTGTATAGTTCTTAATATTCATTTTAAAATATTCAATAGCTCCTAAACAATCACCTTTTTTCGCTTTAATTATTGCATTCATACAAATAATTTTATCCTGATATCTTTGTTTAAATTCAGTACTACCAAAAAAATTTACAATCTCTTCCATAACATTTAAATCATCAAATCGCTCTGCAATATCGAATTTAACTAATCTAGCATAATGAATACTTTTATTCATATTAATTGCTTGATCAATTAAAACTACTGCTTCTTCATAATTTCCTTCAATAAAAGCGGTATATTGTGATTTAAGCCTTAATGTCATTTCCCTTGCTAAACTACTTCCTATATTTTCCATATTGCATATTAACTCTTGTAATATTTCTTTTTTATCTGTTTGGTTATCTGATTTTATAATACATGAAAAATATGCTTGTATGTGATATGGGTTATCCTTATAGTTTTCATAATTTATCCTTGCTAATTCTAACGCTGAGTCATAATCTTGCATTCCTATATAAGCCTGTACTTTTTCACGCTTTCCTTTAGAAAAATTAGGTCTATTTTCTAAACTTTTATTTATTCTTTCCAAAGCCTTATCAAATTTTCCTATTTGCCTATAATAAAATCCAAACAAAAAATCATGATCTGCACCATCAATTTCCTGGACTTCTGTTAAAAACCTTGTATCTCTCAACTTTGCTAACGCAGAACATAACAAATATCTTATCTCAAATATAATTCTGTTGTCCATAAAAGATGAACTTAACAAAGCTTTATCAGCAAATTCTATAACTTCTTTATTCTTTCCCAAAAAATACAAATCATTCATTGTTTTTAAATAAATAGACGGAACTATATATTTATCATCAATATCAATTCCCTCTAGCAAAGCCACTTTTAAACTATACAATAACTCAGGCATATCATAATCTTTATCTTTAATATTTTTAATAAACTCACGAACATTATCTTTTAATCTTATTGTATGTTCTTTAGATACTTTATATTCACTTCTCTGTAAATAATCTTTAATGGTATCATTTACTCGTATATATTCTTTTAAAACACCAACATATTCGCAAATTCCATTAAAATAAAATTCTTCAATATAAGAAAGATACTTCTCTTCTTCCATTACTATTGATAATATATAACTTATGCTAATATAATCAAAAGAACTCAATAGTGCCAAAAATTCCATTTTATTAGAATCATTTCTAAAATTCTGCAACATTACTATAGCCTTTTTGGAATTAAAATCAACAACATCTGTGGTATGATTTTGAAAGTATTTCCAACCATTTATTTTAATCATTGTTACAGAAAAAAATACTTGTTCTGGAAATCCTGATAAAAGTTCGCTTATTTCCTTCATTTGACTTGTTTCAAGTTCAATTTCTTCCATTTCCAAATATCTTTTAAGAAGTCCTTTTCTTTCTTTCACGTCCAATTCTGGAATAGCAACATCAAAAATTTTATCTGTTCTATAATTCTTAAGAAAATACCTAAATTTACATACTAATAATAAAGTAATTCTATTTTTCAATTTATCACATTGTATCACATTTCTAAACCACTCAACCATTTCTCCTTCATGACCTATGATACAACCATTATCAATTATAATGATTATCTCCTTTGTACTTTGTAAGGTATAAATTAAATCTACTAAAATTTTTTCTTTTTCCTCTACAACTTTCTTACCTAATTCAGTAATATCAATTTTATTTTCTTCCAACAACCCAAGATCATATAGCCTTAAAATACAATCTTCTATACTTTCATCCTCCTTTAAAACTATACGTGAAAAAGAATATGTATCTTTCACAATATTACTTTTAAATAAACTTTTTTTTAAAAATGTTTCTCTACCAATTCCTTCAAGTCCTGATGCTACTATAGCAATTGGAGTTCCCATGTCAAAATCATCCATTCTTTGTTCAAATTCTTTTAAAAACTCATTTCTGCCAACAAATATTTGATTTTTTTCTTTAATCTTAGGACTCTTTTCATATGCAATCTCTATCATTCTCTGTCTAATAATCTTAAATGCTTTTGTTTGACTTTCTATTCGCTGAATATTGTATTCTTCTTTCATCCATTTTGGTATTCTACTATCATCATATTGCACTTTACTATCAATGATAATAGGGCAAATTTGATATTTTTTCTTTTTTTCCAATATTTCTTCTACTTTAACCAATTCATTTTGTACCCATGATGAAGTAAGTGCTGCATCTGATAAAAAAATAACAAATAGATCTGTTGTTCCCAGTTGATAATATATTTCTTCTATAGTTTTTCTTCCTTCTTGAAATGTAGCATTATCAATAACAATATTATCTTCCCCAAAATCCTTTATCAATTTGTTATATACTTTATTAACATACCATTCTTTATCCTTACTGCTGTGTGATAAAAAAACTTTTGTCATAATGTTCCTCCAATATTTGAATATTTTTTTTCTTTTTGTCTATACTTACAGCATGAATATATATAATTTTTATGATCATCCTAGTGAATCTTGTAAAATAATCTATACAAATAATTTTAATGTTTATCTAAATATGATACCTCTTTGTTCTCATGTTTATTCCATTATGATATCATACACTATAAATGGCAAATATCTTAATATGTATGATAACAATGGTAACCGAATTCATTCACATCTCTTTGCTGTTAATACTGTAAAATTATCGTATTATCAATCATACAATACTATCTATTTTAATTCAGAATACTAAGTAAGCTTAAAGTTATAATTTATAACTTCTCTAATATCAACAACCAAAAAAACTACTATTTATATAACCTTCCTAACTCTTTTACTGTCCTCACAAATCAATTTTCTACAACCAAACAAATTACATGATTAGGATAGTAAAAGAGTAGTATTATTGAAAAATTCATTGCACAAATTTACTAAAAAATCCTCTTAAAAGAAGTAATAGAATAATTATTTTAATCTGCTTATTATATAATTTCATAGTAGTCATTTCAAAAAATTACTCTTTGACACTCTAATCATTATATTTTTTACTTATCTCATTCTAACCATCTCTGATCTAAGAGCCTGTTTAGTATCTTTTCAAAAGGATTCGCATAAATGTAACTATATATATCAATACTGATAGGTAAGGCTTTGATGCTATCGCCAGTTTTTTCCCCCCTTCCTTAGTCCACACCGTGCATGCGACTTTCACTGCACACGGCGTTCCCTCAAACGAATTCTCAAATCGAATCCTTTCATTTCCCACTTTATACCGATACTCGTTCCATTCTTTTGTATCTGTATTATACATAGTTCTAGTCAGTTCAATTCCTTTCTATATTATCAGAAATTTAGGTGATTGCGAAACTCTGAAACCAGCATAAATACATGCTTTTTCCCCTTGAACTTTATTTTTCTTATTTCATTTGCACAAAAAATAGGTTAAATAGCATCAAATATTATAACTTATACTAATTACTCAAATAAATTATTGGTCTTTGAAAATTCCCATTCAATGTTATTGTAAATTGTTCCATTTCAATACCCCATAATTCCTAACTGAAATACATGATCAGGAGTAGTATAACAGCTAAAAATTTTATTCTCTATTTGCATTACCAACAACCCATCTTTCGTCTTATCAGTATATTTCACAACAGCAAACTCTATATTAGAAGCATTTTTCTACTTAATATCAACCAATCCTACCCATTGATCAGGGTATTTTTCCTGAATCTCTTTCCATGTTAATCGTTCTGTCATACTTTTTTCTTTTTAATATAATAATGATATCATATGTGTTATATAATTAATAAGGTATAAAATCACATATCATAAATAATAAAAAAAAGCACAAAAACTACTGAAAACCTATCTACTTCCCACAGACATATTTATAAAAATTAATTTACACAACCCCATATATCTTCACATAATAAATAATCTAATGATTTTATATGCTCCTTCAATAATGTATCTGTTTTCATAATAGGGCGTAAATCACAATAATATACACCATCTAATGGATTTAATCCTATCGTATATGCCTTAAAATGCCCTGTTAAAAAAGTTTGTCCTACTTTATAAGCAGGTTCTTTTCCAGCTCTTTGAACATCATGCAAAAATATAGCAAAATGTGGCGTATCTGTTTGTGTCAATCGATTATACATTAACTTATCTAAAAATATTTTATCAATCCTATCTTTACTTGATGTTTTAACAGAGCCTATTGCAGCAATTTTACCATTAATCTTAATTTCTATATCATTTTGATACTTCATAAACTCATTAGAATTTGGTACTTGAACACTGATTGTTTCTGAATCCACAGTAAGTCCTAGTGTTTTTATAATAAGCTGCATAAATCGTTCAAATAAATCTCCATTTACTTTTCTTGCTGTATTTGTTTTCGATGACGGTAACGCATCCAATGCACAACCGATAGACTGCTGTGTAGTATAAACAAAATTATTTACATACTTTCTTTCTAACTCATTATTTTTTATATCACGAATATTTTCTAATGTATTCTTCATGTTACTTGCTATCTTTTCATACTCAGATAGTGTCAAAAACAGTTCTTCATTTATTGGACGTGTAATATTATATTCCCCATCCCTCCGATATTGAAAAAAACAATAATTATTTTCATTTTGAGCAATAATCTTTGCCTGCAATTCTGTTTGAATAAATTTTAAATAATATTTAGAAAATTCTATATAATCTTCTATTTTTTCAAATCGTTCTTTTTGAGATACCCATGACATAATTTCCCATAATGTCTTCATCTGATTGTCTCCCTTCTAGCAACAACCGCTTTATCATATTCCATCCATTCTGATATGGTTTTTTTCTGAACAAATCTAAGCCTATTCATTGCCCATTCCAAATACTCTTCATTTTGCTCTATTCCAATAAATTGTCTTCTTAATTGTTTTGCACACACTGCTGTTGTTCCACTCCCTACAAAAGGGTCTAAAATAATATCGTTTTCATTTGAAGATGCTAATATTATTTTTCTCAAAAGTTCTTCTGGTTTCTGAGTTGGATGTGGTGTCTTTTCTCCCATTCCATTACAAGTAGTGGGAATTTCAATCACATCTTTCGGTTTTGCTCCTAAAGGATTTGGAATCCAATCACTTCTTTGTTTTCCATTCCCATATTGACTAGATTCCGCTTGGGGATGAGATGGATATTTTAATGTATGAGCATTATATGGTATGCGAATCGAATCTATATTCATCGTATGATGATTCGATTTACGCAAACATAAAATGCTTTCATGACTTCTCCCCCAATCACTTCCTAAATTTGCTTTATTCTTATAATGCCAAATAATCCATCTACAATTATAAAAATATTTCATTGCTGGATGATGAATATCTGCTAATATTTCAGAAAAGCCACAAACATATAATGTTCCTGTATCTTTCAATATACGACTTGCTTCTTTAATCCATTTTACTGAAAATTTTATATACTCGTCCTGACTCTTAAATGTATCCCAATCTGCTTTTTTTATGGAATAAGGCGGATCAGAAAAAATCATATCCACAGAGGAATCTCGAAATTTTTTTAATATTTGCAAACTATCCCCTGCAAATAAACATCCATTTTCTTCCGCATAAAAACTTTCAGGTATTGTTTTCTTAAAGGCAGTTTTGTAACTCAAAAAATCATTTGTTCCATTTTCCATTACAAAATATACTCCTTCCTTGTTTACTTTAAAACAAACATCAACGTAAGCACTATATCATTATGTTCTGCAAGTCACTTTAAAATTAATTGTGCAAAGTTTATATTGTCTATTTCAATCTAACTAATAGAGATGAATCAAAATCAATTTCACTCTATGACATCTTTTATATTTTTTATAAATTCCTTTATCAATACTCTCTTATATCCAACCATAAAAAATATAAAGTATCACTTCTTTTCAAAGTTTCATATACATCTTATTGTACGATAAAAATAATCTATCTTCTCTAAAAATCTATCTCAAATTTATATCATTCTAAAAGAATATTTAAACATATTATATGAAATATCCCTTGTATTGTCAATTACAACCATCTCTTCTAAACTATATAAAACCACTTACTTTTTCACATCCTAATCCATCAAGTAAGGGATTTTTTTCTCCTACTCGTGTACTGGCACTCGCCAACTTTGCTGACAATCTTCCTATAAGTGCCTGTATACATAAATAAAAGGACTGTATTCACAGCCCTTTCTTACTAATTCATACTTCCATACACTCGAATGATAACTGGTGTTTCCCATTGCCTACGAATCACTTTACGCTTTAACTTATTTGCATAGGCTTTTGCCTCTTCATACCCTATCCTACATTCACCAAATAAAATATTTGAGGAATTATCAATAATTACTTTGCTCTCATCCATCTGTTTCTTCTGCTTTTTCATATTAATCGTAAATTCAAACACATTTCCTTTACAAGCCTTAATACTCTGTATATAGGTTTCAATATAAGCCTCTGGTACTCGTATGATTGTATCATCTATAATAGGAAACTCTAACATACAATTCACAAAATTATCCACCTGTTTTAACAAGGTTTGCTTACTATCAACGGGACTTTCACAACCCACCACTTTATTTAACTCATTTTTTAAGCTCTGAACTTTATCAACCAATTCTTTATTTTTTCTCTGATACTCTTCCTTTGATAGCGTCCCACCATCTAAAAAAATATCAAGCAATTTACTTTTTTGCATTTCTAAATCACAAATATCCTTCTCTATCTTTTCCTGACTTTCTGACATCTGGGTAGCTTCTTTTGGATGGTATACCTTTGCAATCACTTGATGAACTTTCTTTTTTACTTCTTCTACATTAATGCTTAAATATTGAAATGCTCTTACTGTAAATAAATCTAATTTCCAATCAATAATTCCATCTTCAATACAATTATCGATTTCACCTCTTTGTTCACGAATTTTTCTTGAATCACCTGAAGCAAAAGAATAACACCGATAAACACCACTGTCTGCTTTTCTTCCCATATCAAATCGAAATCTTCGCCCACAACTACATCTCATTTTGTGACAATAAATATTCTTACCTTTATGCATACCCCTCCTATATTCCTTTCCATCTTTATCAAAACCATGACTCATATTAGAATCAATCTGTTTCTGTGCTTCTTCCCAAGTATCTATATCAATAATTGCTGGAAATTTTCCCTCTTTTCTTTGACGCTTGTCCCTATCTAACTGACTGACTCGCTTATGGGTAAGTGGATCGATTGTAACTGACTTCATATACTCATAACTTCCAGTATAGGTATAATTCCTAAGAATATGCTGAATAGTAGTTACATGCCAAACAGAATGCCCTTTTGCCGTCTTATAGCCATGTTCCTCTAAATAGTATTTAATCTTCTTCATACCTTTCCCTTGTAAACATAAAGAGTAAATCAATCTCACTGTTTTTGCCTGTTCTTCATTCAATATATAAGTTGTTCGCTCGGATGATTTTGCATCTGGCTTGTATAAATCATAACCTAATATATTTCCTGTCCCATAATGTGTCCCTTTCTTACGTGAAATTGCCTGACCGCTAAACACTCTTTCTGATATTTTTTCTGATTCTTGTTGTGCATAAGAAGCCATAATCGTCAGCTTAAAATAATCCTCTCTCCGAAATGTCCAAATCCCATCATTTACAAAATAAACTTCCACTCCACAATCTGCCAAATCATTGACCAAACTAAGAGTAAGAGCTGCATTTCTCATAAATCTTGATACTTCTCTTGTAACAATTAAATCATATTTTCCTGCCTTGCATTTCGCAATCATATCATTAAACTCGGTACGCTTCTTCATACCTGTACCAGAGATACCCCGATCTACATATAAATCATATTCTATATCAAATGTCCATTCTCCCTTATGTTTCTTCACTAAATCTGCAATCCACTCATTTTGATTTTCAAGTGCATTGGTCTGCTGTTCATGTAAGGTACTAACTCTTGTTAAACAACATACTCTTCTAATAGCAGCAGGTTTTCTCTTTTTTATAAACTGACGTGCATCAAATTCATTTAATTCACCTTCGTACATTCTTCCTTTACCTCCCGTTTTGCTTTAAAATAAGTTTCAGCATCAATCAACTCTGCCTCAAACAACTTCTCAATCAAATAAGCAACTAAAATATTTTCATCTAATACATTCATAGATAATACCTCCAAAAAAAATTGATATTATCTATCATTCAGATCCACTCGAAACTGAGAATAAAATAAATTCTTCAGCAGAAATATACCACCTAAGTAAAATATATTCTTAACTATACTCTGACTTTAGTGATCTTTCTTTCATTTTCAGCCTACTCACTCAAACACAAAACAGAAACTAGATACCCCTAATTATTTTCTATTTTACAGAAATTCCTTTTAAATACAAAATCTGATTCAAACCCATCTCATCTTTACAAATCTCCCCAAGAGCCAAACTCACTGATCCAATCCCTACTATATGCAAATAATCCGCTAACTCCACTAATGTCTGATAAGAATTCCAACAGATAATACCAATACAGGTTTTTCCTAACATTCCTCGACCAGAATAGTTTCTTTCTAACTGATAGCCATATAAATCACAAAATTCTTGAATCCATTCCACTTTATCTGGTATTCTAATTCTATCATCTTCTTCTCCAACAATTTTTATATTACAAACTCTCTCAATCGCCTTAATTTGCTCTAAAAGTGTGCCTTCTTTCAACAATGCTCTCTTTGCTATCTCTGCTTTATAATCCTTCCCTAACAATTCCTTTAAAATCTCTCTTACGCTCTCTCTTACAACAAAAGCCAATCTCTTTTCTGAATCCATAGAAGAAAGTGACATATTTTAGCCTCCCTTTCTTTTTTTACTTATCTTGTTATTCTTCTTTCAAATCTTTCTAAAAAAATAAAAACTTCTTTCTATAAAATATTTTATTTAGATACCCCCAATTATATTTTGACGGATCAAAAAATACACACTTTCCATTGACTACATTGGGCGAAAACAGTCCTTCCCCACTTATTCTTCCTTTTTTATACAGGTCACTTCTTCTGCCTTGCATAAAATCATTCGCTCACTCCCATAAAATGTAATCTCGGAAGTACCAACATTCTTAATTTTCAGACCTTGCAATCCATCACTCCAATGATAGGGTTTAATTCCAAGCGACTTATCAAAATAGCGAAAATCAACTTCCCTCTTTTTCCAGTCTGTCACAAGATAAGAATCTTGAAATGTTCCTACATGAATATCAATAGGAATCTGACGTACCTGACCTCGACTATTTTTTAAATAAGCATAGAAAGCAGAAACTTCTAACATGACTAAAAGTAATTCATTCTCACTTAAAATTTCTGCTGCTTCCATCCGTCGCTTTTGTTGAATTTCCTCTTCCAGTTTTCTCCAATCAAATGGAAAAGTTACAACAGAATATCTCTGTTTCCAAATATCATATGTATTTTTTAACTTATTTAAGTTAATCTCTTCCCATCGCAACTCATAATGAGAACCAGAATATGTCACCAAAAACACCTGTTCTTTCCTACATACAATTTTTTGAATCTTCGATGTGTGGATATACTTATTATCTGGTAAGTGATCATGTCCAAAAACATAACCCCAAGCCAAAATCGCATCTTGATACTCACTAAAATTCCAATAAAACAACCGATACATCTGTTCCCTCCCTCCAAAATCATAAAATCTTACTAAAAAATTGAAAAAAAAGAAAATACAATATATTTAGTGAATTATGTTATAACTCTTATTCCAACATGATACAAGCCACTAAAATACACAAATCTAACAAGAATAAACTGGTACTTTTTTATTCCTATCAATATCTTGTACACTTTTTTACATAAATTCCTTCGCAAAATAAATGAAATGATAGAAATCTAAAAACAACACAAAAAATATTCCATTTTTAAGAAAATATTAAAAAAATAAACGTCATTTTTTATCTGATATCCTTACTAAAATAATCTGATTAAAAAATAAACTTTGATCTCTATAATACCCCCATCCATAAAAATATGAACACCATTTGCAACAAGTATACTGTTTTTACTTTTCCAAAAAGCCAAAAATCACTCCAAAAAAACCCAGAAAATAAAGGAAAAATAGATGATTGTTGCACTACAACAGACATTTGCAACTGATTTTGCAACAAATAATACAACAATTAGAAAAAATAAAAAATTCCTGCAACAAAAAATGCAACAAAAAAAGAATAACTCTATCAGAAAAGAACAACTAACAAAATTTTTATATTCTACACATAAAGCGATGCTTCTTTAAAAAATATCATAAATAAAAACTTACTTTATTTTCCCAACAAAGAGAAATTTCTCACAAAAGAAATACAGTATCTTCTTCCTATTTAAACAATAAAACTATCCCATATACCTATCTTCCCAATAAAAATATTTTAGAAAATAACTAAAAGTAACCAAAACATTCTTTTCTCATTCTCATCTATCAAAATAAGCCACACTCAAAAATAATCATAAACTTAGAAAGCAAAATACAAGAATACAAGGAATTGATTTCTTTTTTTCAAAAATAACCTCATTTACAACGTACATAAATCCAAATCTTTTCATCAAAAAAAGGGATAGATACCCCATCTAAACCTTTCATAAACATCAAAAGAAATAAAATTTTATAAACTCAGAAAGATACATTCCCTCTTTCCAAAAATCTCCTTGTTTACAATGCATATCCCAACAAAATCTTCCCCTTTTATCAAAATATATAGAACATTTAAAAAAGAGAATCATCACACATAGAAAAATAACATATCTCTCACTACTAAATTCCATGGTACAAAAATAAAAGTTATAACTGAAATAGAAACATACATCCTATCCAAAAATATTTCAATTAAAAATAAAAATATTATCAATAGAACTATCACTCCATTTTACAAAACATTTATTCTCAGAACAAAATCTATTTTTATAACAACAAAATTAGAAAAATAAATAACAAAAATAGAATTTATCAAGGCAAAAATAGAAAACAGAAAAACAAAAAAAATTTTAACTACAAGATTAGAATATCTCTAAACAAAAACAAAAAATATCACTACAAAAATAAAAAATAGAAAAAGAAAATCAGAATATATAAGAATAAACTTTTTCTATCTGGAAACAAATTCAGTATTTATTTACATAAAAATAATATATATCAAAACAAACATAGTTTATCTTATAACAAAATCAGTTTAATAGATAAATTCTTCTTGCATATAGAATTTCACATCATTTTTCTTATTTTTTCAAAAACAATACTATACCTCTCTTTCTTATCACTATCATCTGCCTTTAAGAACTTATTTATTTTTACCTTGCCTGCATCTTATATATTTATATCCCTAAATCAAATATCAAAAAAACTTCTAATAAGGATACCCCTAATTATTCTGATTTTTCTTATATTCACCTATATAAAAATACTATCTATCTCCTTTAAATCATGAACTCTAAATAAAAATTATCTGAAATGATACCCCTATTCTTTAGTATCCATACTTCCTTTTCTCAAGAATATCTTCTGTAAATTTGCAAAAGATACCCCCATTATCTGATGCAATATCCCAAATATAAGTGTTCCAGATATAACAACAAATCCATTTAAAAATACTATTCATCAAAACAACTACTCCCTAAAAAATAGATGATTACTATTCATCTAGCAAGCAACTATCACTTATATCCCCTCTATGTTCACTCCTTTACAACTACCATACTGAAAAAGAGAAAGGAATACTTACTTCTCCATTCCATTCTCTCCCATCACCCTTTATCCATAGATTACATTAATCATCTTCGTCTTTTACTTAGATGAATAAAAATTTCTTACTATATTTATATATCTAATATTTTACATTATCTATCTTAAACTTTCTTTCCATGCTTTTTCTTCTCATCTGTCCTCTGAGAAAAAACTTCATTCTTCCAATCACACAATTTCTTCTAAAACTTCCAACTATATATACTTTCTCCTCCTTTATTTCATCCTTTCTTTTATGAATGTTTCAATCTGCTCTTTACTATATAACCTATGCCCACCTATTGTTTTGCGTTCAGGAATTAATATTCCTCGTCTTTCCCAATCAATAAGTGCAATTTTAGAAACCCCTATCCTTCTAGCGGCTTCCCCAGATCGAAAAAGAATCTTCGTATCTGACATACCATCAGCTCCTTTCATTTTTAAAATATTATTCATTCATATAGATAGTTATTATTACAAAAAAACTTTAAAAAGATTAGAAGAACAGAAAAAAAACGAAGAACTGCGAGAATAAAAAAATGCCTTTCATACCCCTTATAAAAGAAAAATATCCTCTCTTCTAAAGCTGCTACAAAAACCAAATTTACTATGGGTAAGCCGTAATTTGACCAAATTCACCAAAAAATCCCTTATTGGCATATTTACCACTAAAAAGATAAAAAGCCAAATTAAGCCAAATGTGAAAGCATCATGACCATGCCAAATAAATAACCCTAATTAAAACATTAAAAGTACAAATTTTCAAAAGAAATAAAATTTTTTATATTATTATAAAAATTAAAATCATAGATGAAATATTTAAACAAAAAACAAGGAACGACCCAAAACTGGTACTGTTCCCTGTTTTCTTTCACAACATCTCCCTTTTACTACTTTTCGAGTGCATGATAAGCAGTAAGAATAGAAGAAGATGCATCTTCTTGCACCGACAAATGTTCTTCGAAATCGAAATAAAATGGTTCTCCTTCTGTCCATCCTTCATCTATTTTTGTAAACTGTTCCTTAAATTCCATTTTTTCATATTCCATTGTATGTCTAATCCCAATCATTCCTGTTACACAAAACATTCCTGTCTTTGGTGTATAATAAAAATAAATATCGTCAGCAAGATTTAACTCTGAATGAAACGATTGCACTGTTCTATTCTTATAACTTATAACACAGATTTCCGTATAATAAATTCCATAATAATAACTTTCAATTGGATTAAGCCAAACAATACATTCTGGTATGTTATCATCATCTAAATAAATAAAACTATATTTCGTCCTTTTGTCTGTATTTAATGTAGTATCTATATAATTTTGATAGGATAAAATAGCCTCTGCGACATCTTTATCTAATTCTAAATAGGTTTTGGTTTCTATATCATAAGCATAATTCAGCAAAAACCAAAGCTGCTTTTCCTCTTCATCCTTAAATTTCTTTTTTGCATCTATATTATAATTTTCTTCCTTCGCTAAATATAATGCACAGTCAAAATCACTCTCAAAAGAGGATTTTGTATCTAAATTATAATGAAAATTAATAGCACAATAAATCATAGGATCATAATCATAATCTGACATATCAATCTTTGAATTAAATTCTATATCCCAATCAAAATATTTGACATACCATGCTTTTTGTTCCTCTTCGCTTTTTATATAACAATTTTCATACATATCATAATGATGTTCTTTCATAAAATATATGGGAATGAGTTCATTCTTGTCTGAGGATTTCTCCTTTAACAAATCACCCATATCCGCTTTTTTTAACCAATCTTCTATTACAATCTCTTTCTTTAAAATAAAATCATATTGAAAATTAGACGCAAAATACTTGACACACTCTTCCTCTGTCATTTTGGCAAAAAAACATTCTATCAGACAAATATTATTGCTATAAGATTTATTACTTGGAAACAGGGAATAAAACTCTTCTTCATCAGAATCCGGCAAATGATAAAATATCACATTTACAAACTTATACATCGAATACAGAGAGTCATTTATCGTTTCTTCTTCCTCATCTGGTTTCTCTATACCAGCATATTGATAACAGTTATCAAATTTATCCATATCCTGATCCGTCTGTTCTAATAAATAAGCAGAATACACTGAACCTTGAAAAAAATCAGAACTCTCGCCTTTCATAACAGCTAAGTTCTTCTCCAAATTATTTTGCAAGTAAGACTCAATCGTTTTTTTGCCTTCTTTAAATTGATCTTCATTTTCAAAGGCAACTGCAAAATTAAAAGCATAGGGATAAATGATATTCAAACCATCATTTTTTTCCATCCTATCAATATCTAAATCAGCAAAACCAAATCCATAAATGCAATCATATCCGAAAAAAGAATCCGTTGTAGTCGTATAAACACCATCATCTAAATCACCATATGTAGCAGTATATAATGCACCCTCTTTATCCAACATATCTCTAAAATCTTTTACCGATAAATCGGTTATTTCTTTCCACTTCATGGAAAGCATCTTTTCTGGAAGTGTAGCCTTCTTATTCCCACAACCTCCAAGTAAAACCATCAGTAACATACACAACAAAACAATTATTTTCTTTCTCATCATAAAAATCTCCTTATAAAAAGGGATACCCTATCAAGGATACCCCTCCACATACTTGTTATCTAAATACCTATCCTTTGCTAACAATCTTATTTAATCCTCTCAATATTATCATGAACCCCATACCTATGGTGCCATATAACCCACACTAACTACAACATCATCTACAATATCGATAAAAAATGTTAACGGACTCCACTCAAAATTACGCCTT
>CANRVK010000033.1 GCA_947643285.1 uncultured Eubacteriaceae bacterium | reverse complement strand
AACGGAGCGAGAGCGCGGCTTCGCTGGAATACTTCCTTGCCGCAGCGTCCCCCTTCCTCTCAATATCAACTACTATTACAATATATTTTTTTAATATCTTTATTAAAAAACCATATTTTTCTGGTATTTTTGTCCTATTGTAACAAAAATTCCCCTACTTTAAAATTAAATAAGAGATGAATGCCATTTGTTTGAAGTATTGACACATAAAAAATAATACACTATAATAATATCAACAAATAACTACAAAAAGATGGTAAAAATAGAATATTGTTGGATGTTTATGCTAACTTGATAAGACAATACTATACAAAGTAGGATTATTGACAGCACCTTTTACATCAAAAATATCCTCTCACATAACTGCATTCGGTACAAACCTTCTCATACCATGCAGTAAATTTTACCTTACATACGATTTAATGCATTTCATATCTTAACTTTTCCATGTACAAAAACAGAGTAACTTTGAGCTACCTGCCCTAATAGTTTTCTCTGTAAAAATATTATGCTAAAAAAATATAGGCAGGTCAATAAGAAGAAAGGAGAATGGTTGCTCCTCCCACCGCCCTCCATGCCGTGGCTTTTTGCAACCTAATGAATTTTATGAATAAATATCAAGATAACAAAGCATTATTATCACAAGCTGAAATCGACACTCTTATCCGTTTCCTAACTAGCCACAATGAAAGTGTAGAAGATTCCATTTTATCACAAGAAAGTATTGATAAAGTTATTAAATTATTGAATGAAAAAGATATACACACTGGAAAATACAAATTTACCACTTCCTCTAAAAAATCAGCAGACGATCTCCCTGTCTTGATCAATGTGGATTTAAAAGGATATCTATTAGATGTTACCGTTGATGAAAATACTCATTTCATAAAATTGAGCGCTTATAATGAAAAAATAAATAAACGTGTTCCCATCACTCCAACAGCAGTTCAATATTTGCATTTAGTAGAAGATGATTCTTCATGGGGATTTTGTATCGAACCAATTTTATTTAACAATATAGCACAAATATTCCATATCCAATACCACCAAAAAACTTATGATTTCATTTGTCACACTTTTGCTCAAAATCATTTTGGAGATAAAAATGCTCCTATCCCTTATATCTATCTTCCTAATTCTGAAAACTTAATCGATACAATGATTTTATAGTAAAAAATATTTCAAAAAATAACAGGTATCTTCAAGCGGAAGGCTTAAAAATACCTGCTATTTTTAATCTTGTTTTGTATTGTGAAATTCTTCTATGATTTCCTGCGCTTTTTCTGGATACTGGGTATGTATCTGATTGAGATATCGGAAATTACTTCCTTCATATTTTAGAACTTCTCCAAATAATCCCACCTCATAGCAATTTCGTATAATATTGATAATGCAATTATCGAAATGTTCATATTGGCAGGAACGGCATTGTCTTAAAATATGGGCGATTCCCTTTTCAAAATTTTCTATATTATACACCTTTAAATCTGTAACAGGAATATTTTCACTTCCATTTTCTACATATGTAATACTCTTCTTAAAACAATCTACAATACATTTCTGTCCGTATCCTATAATACATTCATCTTTATTGCAGGTTTTACAATTTGCTTCTCCTAAACAGCACTTTGCTAAATCCGTAATAATACTGTCATAATTGATCTCTGTGTTTGAAATTCCCATATTTTTCCCTCTTTCTTAAAAGTTATAATATCATAAAAACGAAAAATGCCTTATCCCATTTTAAATGAAGTCATTTGCTTTTTATTATAACAGAATTTTACAAAACTTCCATACTTTTTTCAGATTTATCTTTTTTCCTTTTTGTTACAGTTCAATTTATTTAAAAATCAAAGGTTCGCTGCGGCAAGGAAGTATTCCAGCGAAGCCGCACTTTCGCTCCGTTCCAGACGTAGCGGTACTAAATTCGCATCCCCGTTTCCCCGAGGAACTGCTCATTAAGTACCAACGTCTTCCAAGGGGCTTCTTTTGGAATATTTCCTTGCCTTCGCTAGGCTGTTGACTATTCTACTCTGTGAAAAGCGAATTTCACAATAACAAATAAAATAAAAAAGCGGAACGGTTACTCATTTTTCAACGAATCATGAAAGGTTATCACAGCCTATCATGAAAATAAAAATCTATTTTCGTAACAAAGCTCAAAGATATTTTGATAGAAAAATTTTTTTATTTATGATAAAATAAGAAATGTTATATATTATGATAAAGTATAAAAAAGAAAGGTGATTATTATGTCATTGATTATTCCCAAAAACTATGACCCTGTTTTGAACATACGAGAAACAGAAAAAGCGATTAAATACATACGTGACACTTTTCAAAGTGAATTTGGAAAGGAAATGAATTTAGAGAGAATTTCTGCTCCTCTATTTGTCAAAAAAAGTTCTGGTCTAAATGACAATTTAAACGGAGTAGAACGCCCTGTTTCTTTTGATATGGCAGATATAAAAGACCAAGAGATAGAGGTGGTACATTCCCTCGCTAAATGGAAAAGAATGGCTCTTTATGAATATAACTTTGCTGTTGGAGAAGGACTTTATACCAATATGAATGCGATTCGCAGAGATGAAGAATTGGATAATTTACATTCTTGTTATGTCGATCAATGGGACTGGGAAAAAGTTATCCGAAAAGAAGACAGAACAGAAGAAACTTTAAAACATGTAGTACAAACTATTTTTAAAATTATAAAACACATGGAACATGAAGTATGGTACAAATATCCTCAAGCAGTAAAACATTTACCTGATGAAATTCACTTCATCACCTCCCAAGAATTAGAAAATCGCTATCCAGATAAAACAGCAAAAGAGCGAGAAAATTTGATCACAAAGGAATTAGGATGTGTCTTTTTGATGCAGATAGGTGATGATTTAGCAGGTGGAAAACCACATGATGGCAGAGCTCCTGATTATGACGACTGGAAATTAAATGGAGATATTTTATTCTGGTATGAACATCTAAACTGTGCTTTAGAAATTTCCAGCATGGGAATACGAGTAGATGAAAACTCCCTTCCTTATCAATTAAAAAAAGCTAAATGTGAAGACAGACTACAATATCCCTTTCATCAAATGGTCTTAAATCAACAACTTCCCTATACGATTGGAGGAGGCATCGGACAGTCACGCCTTTGTATGCTACTATTAAACAAAGCACATATCGGAGAAGTACAGGCGAGTATTTGGTCAGATGAAATGAGAAAAACTTGCTCTGAACACCAAATCCATCTCTTATAATATCAATTCAGAAAAAATTTTTTTAGTCTTATAAAAATATTAAAACTTGTTATCATTCAAACCTGCCCATTCTGCAAACTAGCGCAGGAACGAATATCCTATTCCAAAAGAAACCCCTTGGAAGACGTCGGTGAACCCATTGGGTTCAGAGAATTTAATGAGCTACGTCTGGAACGGAGCGAAAGCGCGGTTTCGTTGGAATAGAATATTCGTTCCTGCGCGACCCTTTCATCAATATGACATACATTCATTCCTTTACTCAAACTATCTATTTATCTTCTTTTAAACTTTTCAAAATACTTTTTAACTTTATCGGATTTCCATACAACAAAGTAGTCATTCTATACACTTTTGCCCCTATCCATCCAACCACTCCAATAGAAGCGATCAAAATGATCAAAGACAAAATAATTTCTATTGTCCCCACTGTTCCCAGTGAAATCCTTGCCACCATAGCATTACAGGAACTAAATGGAATATAAGACATTACTTTTATCCAAATACTGTCACTAACACCCAAACTATACATAGTCACTAAAAAAACAATAACAAAAATAAACTGAACTGTTCCTGTAGACTTACTGATATCTTCTGTTTTAGAAACCAGCGCTCCTAAAACTCCAAATAAAAACATATAGAAGACATATCCTAATATCCCAAAAATTGCAAAATATAATAACACTTCACCCGGAATATTTAAAGCGATATCTAACATTCCATTCCATGCATCTCTATAAATAAAATATGTTATCACTCCACTTCCAATAATAAGTGTTGTCTGTAACACACTCGCTATTGTTCCTGCTACCACTTTGCCAAATAATAGACTATTTGTATCTGTACTGGTCACTAAAATTTCAATCGTTCTGGTACTCTTTTCTGTTGTGACATTTGTAGCAATCATATTTCCATACATAAGTACCATAAAATAAAGAATAAATAATAAAATATAAACATAGAAGTAATTAGAAGCTCCATCTTTTTGAAGAGCGATCACTTCTGAAGAAATCCCTTGTGTATATAACTCTTCTATTTCACTTCTATTTATGGTATTTTTACTAAAATATTGATCCTTTTTCGCTTCTAACAGCGCATTTTCAAAATACTTCTGTCGAGGATCGATAAACTGTGTATTTTTTACATAATATCGATAGCTGTCTTCAGCAAATAAAGAAAATCCAGCCTCTACCATACCACTTTTTACTAATTCTTTCAGATCTTCTTCACTTTCTGCAGCCGTCCATTCCGAATTTGGATAGTATTTCTCTAAATCAGAAGTATCAGAAAAATAATGTTCTTTATCCCAGATTCCCAATTTCTGTTTTTCCTGTGTTCCTGTATCTGATGAAGCATTTTCTTCTGTCGTCACTTCTGTTTTAGATGTTCCTGTTCCGGGAATCAGTCCCGGAAATATAACTGGTATGGACAAACCAATGATAATAAGAGCGACAAATAGAATCGTGGTACTTATATAGGATTTATTTTTTATATAATTTCCCAGCTCAAATTGTAATACCTTAAAAAATGATTTCATTTTCCTCTCCATTTCTGCGCTGTCTTTTATAGTTATCAAATTTATGAACACAGCGCCATCATAAACTGATAATAGAAAAGATTTTATAGATTAATCTTCTTCTCCTGCTTTTTGTACGAAAATATCCTGAAGAGATGGTTCATAGTTGCCGAATGTTTGAATTTCTATTTTCTTTTCTAATAAACCTTTTAAAAACTCTTCTTTTGTGACTTGAGGTAATAAAGATAAGATCAAAAAGTCCCTTTTTTGCTGTTCTACTTTTACCAATCTTGAAAAGTCTTCTTTTAATTTTTCATGCAGTTCATTCAAATTCCAGTTATCAGAACTCAAAATCAAGCGATCTTTTCCATATTCTCTTTTTATTTGTTTTAAATTTCCATCTAACACAATCTCACCATGATTGATAATCGCAACTTCCTCACAAAATTCTTCTACATAGCTCATTTGATGGCTTGAAAAAATCACTAATTTATTTTCTTTAATCAGATCTATTACAACATCTTTTAAAATCTGTGAATTTACAGGATCTAAACCGCTGAATGGCTCATCTAAAATCACAATCTGAGGATCATGAATCAATGCTTGAGCTAACTGCACTTTTTGTTGATTTCCTTTAGAGAGAGTTTCTAATTTTCTATTTTCATATTCTTCAATTTCTAAACGCTTTAACCAATAACGCCCTCTCTCTTTCGCTTGTTTCGTTTCTATTCCTCGTAAACTCGCAAAATATACCATTTGCTCTAATATCTTTTTTCTCGGATACATTCCTCTTTCTTCTGGAAGATAACCGATTGGCTGTTCTCTTGAATGAAATGGTTTTCCATCTAACAATACCTCTCCTCCATTATTTTTAAAAACATTCATAATGATTCGGATAGTGGTGGTCTTTCCAGCCCCATTTCTTCCCAATAACCCTAATGCCTTTCCACTTTCCACAGCAAAAGAGATCCCATGTAAAACTTCTATTTCTCCGAAATTTTTTCTTAATTGCTTTACTTCTAATTTCATAATCTTCTCCTTTCTTTTTCTCTAATCTTTTTCTTCTAACTATTTATTGCCATTCTTAAAGAAAATTTTTGTCCTTTTTCTCTCTCCCATTTAATTTCTCCTCTAAAAGTTCTTGTCCAAATACTTCTATTCCATTTTCTAATTGATATCTCAATCGTTTTATCTCCCGTAACATTAAACTAATTCCATCTTTTGTAATCTGATATGTTTTTTTTCCTTTCTCTTCTGAAACAATTTCAATAATTCCGTCTTCTACTAACCTTCCTAACATAGTATATAGAGTACCAGTCCCCAGTTGTATTCTATCTTCTGTCAGCCGACTCACAAACTGCATAATCGCATATCCATGCCGAGGCTCTTTTACAGCACAAAGAGTATAATATGTAGTTTCTGTCATAGGAATATATTTTTTTATAATTGCCTCTGTCAATTCCTTCCCTCACTATCTATCTTAATTTGTTGTGAATCATGCTATAAAATATATGTCGTACATCGACATATATTTCATTCCCATTACCTGATTCCCAAAACATCATAACATTTAATGACATAATAGCGAATATCCTTTAGTTTGTCAATCTTTTTTTCTAAATAATTTTATTGACAGCACTTTCTTTTCATGTTATGATGACATAGAAATATATGTCATATAACGATATATTATTTTAAAATATAGAAGGAGGATTTTTAATATGGAAAGTCGTATGCATATGAATCCAAAAAAAATTTTTTCTAAATTAGGATTAGCGCTTTTTGTCATGATGTTTATGATTTATGCGATTCAAATTGGATCTGTTTCAATTTTACGTTCCTTTTTTCCAGTTCTTTTCACGAAATTAGCCATGACACCTTGGTTTAATTGGGCACTTACCTTTGTCAGTTTTCATGTAATAGGTTTTGCTATCTTTTATCTGATGACGAGAAATATTCCAATAGAAGAAAAAGATGCCCCTAAAACACTAAAACCCAAACAACTATTTGTACTTTTTCTCATCTGTATGGCAACCACTTATCTATTTAATTATGTCAGTCTTTTTATTAATTATATCATTGGCATCTTAAAATCTATGGTGGGTCAATCCTCTACCGTTGTAAATCCTATTGATATGGCAGTGCAGAATAGTAGCATCATTTATACCATTTTAGTGGCTTGTATCAGTGCTCCTATCGTAGAAGAACTCATCTTTCGGAAAATTATGTTAGACAGACTCCGCGATTTTGGAGATAAAACCGCGATTTTAGTAACAGCCTTCACATTTGGATTGATTCATGGAAATCTATCTCAATTTTTCTATGCTTTCGCATTAGGACTTATTTTCGGCTTCATCGCTATTCGCACAAATACTGCTCGTTACACCATACTTCTACATATTATTATAAATTTATTTGGCTCTGTGATTATTCCCAATTTAGCCTTATCTCCAAATCCTATTTTCTCTATCTTAGCTGTTGTGCTCATTTTTGGTTTTATTATTTCAGGAACAATTTTATTCTTTATTTATAGGAGAAGAATCTATTTAGAAGATGCTATCATTCCTTTAAATCCCAGAACACGTTTCCGCACAATTTATGGTAATGTTGGAATGATACTCTATATTATTTTATGCCTCATTATGTTTGTTTCTGTAATTCTAGCATAATTTATATCATCAGCATCCTTGTTCAGACATTGTTATTTCATGAAAAGAACACTGTGGCTAAAGGTTCGCACAGGGAAGGAAGTATTCCAACGAAACCGCGCTCCCGCTCCGTTCCAGACGTAACGGACACTAAATTCTCGGGCACGTAAACGTACCCGCTCATTAAGTGCCAACGTCTTCCAAGGGGTTTCTTTTGGAATACTTCCTTCCCTGTGCTAGTTTATCGCCTATTCTAAAAAATTAAAAAAATCATACTATCTAAAAAATATTTCAAATTTCCTCATTTTTATAAAAACAACTCCTAGTACATCGTTACATTAATAATCAATCATGCGAATAACAACTATCTTTTTTTGTAAACTTGCCTATGTTACAGAGTAGCGGAGGCAAGACCCTATTCCAAAAGAAACCCCTTGGAAGACGTTGGTACTTAATGAGCGGTTTCGCAAGAAGCGAAACGGCGAATTTAGTATCCGCTACGTCTGGAACGGAGCGAGAGCGCGGTTTCGTTGGAATAGGGTCTTGCCGGAGCGTTCCCCTTGAAGCAACATATTTTCCCTCTTTCTATTGTAATAATTTTGTCATTTCTCCAACATAAAATACAGATAACTCATGTAATGCCCGTGTCGCTGCTACATATAATAGCTTTGCATTTGCATCTATAGTTTTATAATGTTCCTCTGTCGCATTCCATAAAAGTACTGCATCAAATTCTAATCCTTTTGTCAGATATACTGGCAAAACCATAACGCCTTGTATAAATGACATATGTTCAAAATCCTCACTCTCCACCTCTATTTCAACAGACAATTCTTTTCGTACCTGTAATGCTTCTTTTTTATCTCTACAAATAACTGCAATCGTATCATATCCCTCTTTTTGCCATATTTGGATTTGTTCTATACTCTTTTTTATGAGTTCTTCTTTTGAAGAACAGCCCAATACTCTCGGCTCTTTCCCATGTCGAATAATAGGTAAAACTTCATAGGTTTTAAAAGAACAATGATTTAATATTCTGCTTGCATAACGTGAAATTTCTATTGTATTTCTATAACTTTTGGCTAGAATATGAAAATGATCTTTCTCTGGTGAAAATACTTCATTTTTGAAAGCCTCCCAATCATTCATACCCGAATTATAATTGATATTTTGGGAAACATCTCCCATAATCGTAAAAGTAGCTTTAGAAAGGATTTTCTTCATGATTCCGAATATCAAAACACCAAAATCTTGTGCCTCGTCCACCACAACATGTTTCACTTCATCAATCTCTTCTGTCATTTTCAAACGCTTTCTCAAAAAAACAAGAGAAGCCAAATCATATACATCTAATTCCTTTTCTTCTAACTGTTTTTGTAATGATTCCAAACCTTTCTGATAGCGAATATCCTTTTTTTGCAGATAACAGATAAATTCTTTATAAACTTCTAACAAAGATTTTTTAAAATTTCTCTCCCCAAAATAAGTCTGAAACTTCTTTCCTTCCTGCCTTATCACTTCCTTTGTTTCATCTAATTGCACATTATAATCTTTTATTTTTATCACAAGTCTTTTATTTAACATGTTGATTTTATCTTGCATAGAATAATTTTGATTATTCTCTAAAAACTGTTCTATCGCCTCTCTAGTAAAAATCTCTTTTCCTTTATAGACAATCGTATCTTTTGAAATAGTTGTTTCCTCTAATTCTTTTATATAACATTCTAATTCCTTAAGCCATGCCAAAGAACCTCTATAAGCCTGAAATTCGCTATCCTTTTCCTCTTTTTCTTCCATCTGATGATAGCGAACTTTATACCGTTTTTCATCAAAATCTCTTTCTAAAAGCCGTATAAAAAAATCTTCCATCACCATTTGATTGACATGATAGACTTCTAAATCGGGCAGTACTCCTGTGATATAATTTAATAACATCTGGTTGCTGCCGATAATAAAAAACTCTTCAGGGCGAAATTTATTGTTATAATTATAGAGAATATAAGAAATCCTATGCATCGCTACTGTAGTCTTTCCACTTCCTGCTACTCCTTGTACAATACTATTGTGGAATGGAGTTTCTCTGATGATATCATTTTGTTCTTTCTGAATCGTTGCAATAATCTCTCCTAATACAGCTTCTTTATTCTTTGCCAGATATTTCGTCAAAAGCTCATCATTCGCAATCACTTCTGCATCATAATATTCAATAAGTTCGCTTTTGTCTATCTCATATGTTCTCTTTCTATCTAAAATAATTTCCCTCTTTCCCTGTTCTGGCACTTGATAAAAACTCTCTCCTACTTGGCTTTCATAATAAATACTAGATACAGGTGCACGCCAATCTACAATAAGCACTTTTGTGGTATCCTTCATAATTCCGTTTTTTCCAAGATATAACGTATGACATAAATTATCTTCTTTATCCCGATAATCGATTCTTCCAAAATAGGGTTTTTCTAATGCTCTTTGATTTTTTTTAAGTGCTGCGACAACTTGATCTCTCATTCCTATTTCAATCACTAATTCATTGTGTAATTCAGGGTTAGCTGAGCGATAATTATCATACATCTCTTTGATTTCTGCTGCCATTATTCTTTCTTTTTCTTGATAATAATCCACATTTTTCTGTATGATCTTCACACAGTCTTTTAAATGCTCTTCCTCTTCTTTTCTATCTATTCCCTTATATTGTTCCATAAAATAATCCCTCCTATTTTAGTGTTTTTACCTACCTAAAAATACAATCCCTAACCAATATTTATAATCTTTTCATCATAATAAATGACCGAACAGTAACTTTAGTTTGTTACAGTTCCGTCTATTTAAACATCAAAGGGGCGCTACGGCAAGGAAGTATTCCAACGAAGCCGCGCTCCCGCTCCGTTCCAGACGTAACGGACACTAAATTCTCGGGCACGTAAACGTACCCGCTCATTAAGTGCCAACGTCTTCCAAGGGGCTTCTTATGGAATACTTCCTTGCCGCCGCTCGTTCGTTCACATAGGCTAGGTTGTGAGATTTGATATGATAGCTTTCCTATAAATGGGTAACTAAGCAGTTACGATAAATTTGGAAAAATCTATAGATATATGAGATTTTTATAAATTTATATATATTTATCGTAGCGGAAAGTTTTCGCTTTTGTATTGAATAGAGATAATTTTATAAATTTGTGATATTTTAGGTATAGATAGTTAGTAGAAAAGTGAATAGACCAGTATAGGAAAGAACGATTCCAAAAGAAGTCCCTTGGAAGACGTTGGCACTTAATGAGCGGTGCGGTCACGCGCCGAGAATTTAGTGTCCGTTACGTCTGGAACGGAGCGAAAGCGCGACTTCGTTGGAATCGTTCTTTCCTATGCGAACCTTGTGCTAAAGTGTTCTCAAAAAAGGAAACTATAAACTTATTTTTTAGGCTTTTTTATAATTTTAATGAAAAACCTTGATAAAATTGTTATGTTAAATATTATAAGAAAGAAGAAAAAATAAAATTTTGAATCTATCCTTAGAAAGACTAGAAAATTTTTAAAAAGGTTTATTGTTATAGTAAGAAAGAAAAAGGATATAATAAAAGGAGTAAAGTTGAATGTATTTATCTGATAAATGATATAGAGGGATATTTATTTTATAACAGGATATAATAGAATTATAAAAAATTTGAAATAAAAAGCTCATAGCATGTGATGTCAAGTATAATTTTTTGATTTCATGTAAAAAATATGTAACAAAATTGAAATATTTATAGAGGAGTATTACGGTCAACTCTATAGAAAATTTAATTTAATTTTATCCAAATTTGTGCAATTTTACTCTTGATTTCCATATTATGGAAATATATTTAACAAAATAAACAAAAATGACAAAATACTATTGACCAAAATATAAAAATGCCCTATAATGTCACTTATATTTCAAGTAATAATATTGTAATATTTTTACTTGGAATGGCAAATAAAAAATAAGAAAAGAGGAGTATGTATGCTTAGATTACACTCATTTCTTCAAAGCATTTATAGTTTTCTACAGAACATTTCTAAGAGAATGTATCGAACTTGTGCGATTATCGCTACAGGAACTATAGTAGTATCTGTAATTGCCCTTAATGCGAATGGCTTCGGTGGAAGTGGAAAAAATCGTGTTTTTGCATTTCAGACACAAGAAGCTCAAAGCAATTTAGAGGAAGATGAAGAAATAGAAGCGGATACCAAAGCAAAAATACAGACGGAAATGCCCCAAGCGGATATAGATACGCAATCGATAACAACAGACGTGCCGGAAGCGACTCGTTTTGTAATTATCAATGCTTATGCTCAATTCCATGTTTTTAAAGAACAGCATGATAAAGAAGAACAAGCTAAAGCAGAAAAAGCGATAAGAGAAGAATTGATTTTAAAACAGGCAAAAGAAGAATTGCAAAGGCAATTAGAAGCAGAACAAGAGCTTGCGAAAATAGAGGCACAAGAATTAATGGAAGCACAAGAAGCAGAACTAGCAGAACCTGCCTTAATGACAAAACCAGCTATTTCAGTGAGTGATTATGAATATGATATACTGATTCATATTGTGGCAGCGGAAGCAGGAGGCTGCGATATGATAGGACAAATTTTAGTTGCAAATGTAGTTTTAAATAGGGTAAATGACAACGCATTTCCAGATAGTATAGAAGCTGTTGTATACCAAAAAAATCAGTTCTCTCCTGTAGTCTATGGGACTTTATGGAAGACAAAAGTGACAGACACCACAAGAGAAGCGGTGAATCGAGCATTAGCAGGAGAAGATTATTCTAAAGGAGCTTTGTTCTTTTCCGCGCGAGCGCGTTTAGGAGATGAAAGTATGAGTTGGTTTGATAATAACTTGCATTGGCTTTTTGAACACGATGGACATGAATTTTATAAGTTCAAAGAATAAGTATCGAGCGCGCTTTTTATAAGAATAAAAACTATCATAGAATAGAAGATTATTTCTATTTTGTGATAGTTTTTTTGTGATTTTATCTATTTTCTAAATAGGTAATTGAGAAAGTCAAGCTAAAAGGGATGCTACGGCAAGGAAGTACTCCAGCGAAGCCGCGTTTTTGCTCCGTGTAAGACGTAGCGGTACTAAATTTGCCGTTTCGCTTCTTGTGAAACAGTTCATTAAGCCCCAAACGGATTTCTTTCTATCCTCTTTTACAGCCAAACAAAGCCCTCTCCTGCCCCAAACAGGAAATTTTTTGGAAATAGCCCTTTTTTTGTGAAGATAACCATTCGTCAAATGTTTCATCGAACTCATGTTATTTAATATAACACACATATCTTGACACCTTTTGTTAAGGTTTATTTTTCTTATAAATTTCTTGTGCCTGTGCAGCTAAAACAGCTTTTAAATATGTTGGTTCAATTATTTCAACGTGCGCCCCGAATGAAAGCAGATAACCAATAAGCCATGTATCAACAGGCATTTCAGCACAAGCAATTAGGTCACCGTTTTTTTGATATTCAATTTGTGTTTTGTCAAATTCATCATAAACACGATACGCAATTTCTTTTGAAAACAAAAGAACTATCCGGGAGTATGTCTTTTGTAAATTATTCTTTTGCTCTAGGTATGGTCTTGGTATAAATGTATTCTCTAATAATTCCAACTCTAATATGCGATTTAATTTGAATATACGGAAATCCTGCTTTTCCATGCAAAACGCTTTCAAATACCATTCTTTTGACTTATAAGATAATTTTAATGGCTGAATGATTCGTTTGCTTCTTCCGCTGTTAGTATTTTCATAAACTATCTTTATTTCTTTGCACTGAATGATTGCTGTTTTTAATATTTCAAATTTTGAGTTATCATAAGTACATTTTCCCCAACGTGAAAAATCTACTTCAAGCCAATTTCTTGTATTTATGTTGAAAAGTGCTGATAACTTTGTTAGAATTTCTTTTCCGTCAATATAACCTGTAGCCAATATACTTTGTATCGCTGTCAATACTTCCTGCTTTTCTTTTTTGGATAATATTGCCCTATCCAGAATAAAATCTTGCAATAAGTATATTCCGCCATTTCTTCCTGCTTCAGCATAGATTGGAATACCTGCGCTGCTTAATGCTTCCACGTCACGGTAAATTGTTCTTGTGGAAACTTCAAATTCGGCTGCTAATTCAGAAGCTGTAGCGTGTCCTTTGTCTAAAAGATAATATAAAATTTTGAATAAACGGCTATCTGACATTATTTCACCTCCAATATAAGAATACCATAAAAATCTTGACATAGCTTGACAAGTTTTGATATTTTTTAGTGACAGATATATGTAAGATGGATTTCACAATGCTTGTTTTTTGGTTCGGAATAGTGTGTTGCTAAAGGTCTATCCCTTGTTTTGATTGCTTGCTTCTTTACCGTATATGAGTGTTCTGTGAGGAGATATTCAAAAAATTTAGTATTCCTATGAGCTTTGGAATCTAGAAAACGCCTATATTTTCTAAAAAAGGAAAGGAACAAATTTTTTCCTAGAATAGCAATAAAGTAGCTAGGAGCAAGAAATGATTCCAAAAGCAGCCCCTTGGAAGACGTCGGCACTTAATGAACAGACCTTTACGGTCTGTGAATTTAGTACCGTTACGTCTGGAACGGAGCGAGAGCGCGGCTGCGTTGGAACATTTCTTGCTCCTAGCGGAAACTTAATTTGAAATTTAATTACCATATAAAAAGATAATATTAATGATTCACAGAAAGGTTTTAAAGTTTTACTGGAAACTCAGAATAAAATAGGGTATAATATTTAAAAATAATGAAGGAAAAGAATGGAGGCAATATATGGATTTATTATATAAAAGTACAAGAGGAGATAGTCAGCCTGTAACGGCTTCTCAAGCGATTTTAAAAGGATTAGCAGACGATGGAGGATTATATGTGCCAACTGCGCTGCCGAAATTGGAAGTTTCTTTACAGGAATTATCTAAAATGAATTATCAAGAAACAGCATATGAAGTGATGAAACTCTTCTTTACAGATTTTACAGAACAGGAATTAAAGGATTGTATTAAAAAGGCATATGATCAAAAATTTGATATAGAGGAAATTGTTTCTATTGTAAAAGCAGATGGAGCATATTACTTGGAGTTATTTCATGGAGCTACGATTGCTTTTAAAGATATGGCATTGTCTATTTTGCCTCATCTGATGATAACTGCTGCAAAGAAAAACGGGGTAAAAAATGACATTGTAATTCTGACCGCTACCTCTGGGGATACTGGAAAAGCGGCATTAGCGGGATTTGCGGATATAGAAGGAACGAAGATTATTGTTTTTTATCCTAAAAATGGAGTGAGTCCTATTCAAGAAAAGCAGATGCTCACGCAAAAAGGAAAAAATACATATGTAGTGGGTATTACAGGGAATTTTGATGATGCACAGACAGGAGTGAAAGAATTATTTCATGATAAGCAATTAGCGAAGGAGTTAGAAGAGGCTGGTTTTCAATTTTCCTCTGCAAATTCTATTAATATTGGAAGATTAGTCCCTCAAATTGTATATTATGTATATACTTATGCACATTTATTGGCGGAGGGAGAGATAAAGGAAAATGAATCGATTCATGTTGCAGTTCCAACCGGCAATTTTGGCAATATTTTAGCGGCATATTATGCGAAAAATATGGGGATTTTGATTGATAAATTGATCTGCGCTTCTAATGAAAATAAAGTTTTATATGATTTCTTTACAACAGGAATTTATGATAAAAATAGAGATTTTATTTTAACTTCTTCTCCCTCTATGGATATTTTAATTTCCAGCAATTTAGAGCGTCTTATTTATCGAATTGGAGAAGAAGATGATAAAAATAATAAGCTATTGATGGAGCAGCTTAAAAAAGAGGGAAGATATGAAATTACAGAGCAGATGAAACAAAAGCTATCTGATTTTTATGGCGGCTATGCGACAGAGGAACAGATAAAGGAAAAGATAAAAAATTTATATGAAAAAGCAGGTTATGTGATAGATACTCATACAGCAGTGGCTTCTGTAGTATATGATAAGTTCAAAAAAGAAACAGAAGATAAAACGAAAACAGTGATCGCTTCTACAGCGAGTCCTTATAAATTTACAAGAAGCGTGTTAGATGCGATTGATATAAAATATGATGGGTGGGAGGATTTCGCTTTAGTTGATGAGTTGAGTCAGATATCTGGTGTGGCAGTGCCAGAAGCCATGGAGGAAATTCGGACAGCTCCTATTTTACATCATCAGGTTTGCAGACCAGAAGAAATGAAAGAGATGGTAAAAGAGATTTTAAGTGGAAAAAGTGGAAGATAATATCGAAAGTTGAACTATTTATATAATAAAGAATGATAATCGAGTAGGGAAGTTTATTTTCCCTACTCGCCGCGCGACCCGTGCGCCGCACTAGCGGCATATTTCATCTGCACGGGTCTGCGCATTAAAAACAGAGAAAAGAGATTTTATAAAATCTCTTTTCTCTTATCATAAGATGATTGGTAAAAGGTAAAACTTATGATAGTGTTTGGTATAAAAAGTTATATGAAGAAATAACTTTAATCATAATAGCATTCAATTTTTTGAAAAACAGAAATAGATTGTTCCAAAAGAGAATTCTATGGGAATAATATACATTTGTTTCATACGAGTGTCTTCGGATATGGTATGTAAAAATTCAGGAGCGGATAACTCCAACTCTTCATTATAATCATTTGACATATTGACAGTAAAAATTCCATTATTTAAATTCAAAAAATCTTCTAATGCTGCTGTAACATATTCTTCTTCTTCCTTTTCTGTCAGTGCCTCACAGGCATATCGTGAAGCAAAACTATCCATAAATTCCTTATATCCAATAATATAAGTAGAAATATGAAAAGAACCTAGGATATTTTGACATACCTCCCGCATATCTGGAATATCTGGCAAAGTAGTGAGGGCGGGAGAAAAGCGGAAATCATCTCCAATAAAACGGAGAAT
>CANRVK010000032.1 GCA_947643285.1 uncultured Eubacteriaceae bacterium | reverse complement strand
CTAAATTCGCAGCCCCGCTTCCCCGCGGAACTGCTTATTAAGTACCAACGTCTTCTAAGGGGCTTCTTTCGGAATACTTCCTCCCCTGTGCTAGTTTATTGGCTATTCTAGAATAAAAAATCAAAAGTTTGAAATATTCATCTATAATTGTCCATCTATTCATGATATAATTATTTTATCAAGATTTAAGTGGGGTGTATTTATGAATTTTTTATTTTTAGAAGATTTCCATCAAAAATGGCAGGACATTCTTGTAATTGGTAAAACGATAGAACGAGATAACAAAAAATACCACATTATTGGCATGACCTTATCAGATCAAGCAAAGCTCTATATCATAGAGCCTTATATCGAATCAAAAGGTATAAGCAGAAAAGGTATCTATAATCAACGAAGAATATTAAAAGAACAGGAAAAAATTGACTGTTGCTATTTACATTGCAGCACTTTCTATCTTGGCAATGAAAAGCTGCAAGTACAGGGCGGTACAGGTGGCTCTTTAACATACTCCTCAGATGATTATAGGACTATTCAGTTGTTTTTTGATATGATGAGTGCTGGCTGGGTGATTCCCGAATGGCTGAAAAATGAGGATTGGAACAACTTGCAGTTAATCACTCTGAATATCTCCCATATAGAAAAACTTCCCAAATATTCACCAGATATGCCCATCACCATAATACACAAACCAGAACCCATTCAACACCTACTGGAAAAGACAGTCACTTTGAATATAGGGAAAAGCTCCTCTTTTTATTTCATGGATAATTATAAAGATAAAGTACAATGCTATATCAATCATGTCACTTTAATCGATGTATGGAAACATACAAAAGAACAGTTGAGCGATTCCAAACTGGCAGAAAGATTTTCACCAGATGAGCTACAACAGGCAAAAGAACAAAGTTATAAAGCCTTGGAACAAAACTGTCCAAAAGGAATGTGCTATATTGGCATAGAATATGAATGTAGTAAAGATCTAAACCTGATATTCTATTCCAAACAATATCTAAAATCTCGTCCAGAAACACATCAAAAAAGCTCAGCTTTTTTCTTGATGAGATTAAAACCTGATAAAGAAATAGGGACACATAACCTTCCCCTAAAAGGCTGTGTGATACAGACCCCTGTTTCTCCAAACACATTCAAGATTCCAGCAGAATTATTTCTATATTTTGAAAAAGTAGAAGCGTGGACTGAAACTGTTTCATAATAGCATAAATTTCTGTTATAGTTCAATCTATTTGAGCATCAAAGGTTCGCTACGGCAAGGAAGTATTCCAGCGAAGCCGCGCTCTCGCTCCGTTCCAGACGTAGCGGTACTAAATTCTCGGCGCGTCACCGCACCGCTCATTAAGTACCAACGTCTTCCAAGGGGCTTCTTTTGGAATACTTCCTTGCCTTCGCTAGACTGTTGACGGTTCTAATCTTTGAAAAGCGAATTTCACAATAATAAATAAATTCTATTTACAATTTGTTCATTCATGCGTTTGTTGTGCTAAAATAACATAATATCTTGAAAAGAAGCTATATAACATACAAAATAAATCTTTAGTGTTTTTATAATGATATCTTCTTCTATACATGATTCACTTTTCACAAATTAAAACCCTCAACAAACTAGCGTAGAAAAGACATCATTCCAAAAGAAGCCCCTTGGAAGACGTAGCGGTACTTAATAAGCAAACCCACAAGAAGCGGGATTTGCGAATTCCGCTACGTCTGAAACGGAGCGAAAACGCAGCTTCGCTGGAATGATGCCTTTTCGTAGCGCCCCCTTTGTCCAAAAAATACATCCTCTCAAAACCCAAAAATCATAACACACAAAAAAGCCCCTACCCAGCAGCTTAATATCTGCCAAACAAGGACTTTTACCTGCGCCTCCAGGGGTTCGAACCCTGGACACCCTGATTAAGAGTCAGGTGCTCTACCAACTGAGCTAGAAGCGCGTTTCTGTGTAACGTGAGATTTATTATATAGCAACTTTCTAAAAAATGCAAGTACTTTTTAAAAAAAAATGAAAAAAAAAATTATATTTTGTTAAAACTTATAAAAAGAACATTCCATATTGTAAAAAATATGTTACTATAATAAAAAAAGTATTTTCTCAGAAAAGAGGTTTGAATTTCATGGATAATCAAGAAAACCATAATAAAAACAAATTTGAATCAAACAAAAAATATTTCACTATTTCTGTCTACAGCCTCTGTGTAGTGCTGATTTGTGCCTTTGGAATCCGCTGTATCATCAACTGGGCAGAAACCTCCCTTTTTCTTTCCAACCTGCTCAATAAGCTCTTTCCCTTTTTATTCGGAGCTTTTTTGGCATATGTAATTTCTCCTTTGGTAAGAAATTTACAGAATTTCTTTTTTCATAAACTACACATAAAGTCTATGCGCGCCTGTCGTTTTTTAGGAATTTTATTCTCCTACCTCCTCATACTAGGGATTATCATTGTAATCCTTTTATTTATCATACCCCAATTAATCATAAATTTAAAAAAATTAGTTCCCTATATCCCGACCGCTGATCAAGTGATCGCTTGGCTGAATAACCTAGAAGAATATTTTCCTGATTATATTTATGATTTTTTTGAAAACACCATAAATGAAGCAATCCCTTCCTTCTTTAACAAGGCATCTGCTTTACTAGCTAACATCATTCCCATGCTTTATTCCGCCTCTGTTTCCTTGGTACAATGGATTATTAACTGTGTTATTGCTATTATCATATCCTGTTATTCCCTCTCTGACAGCAATATTCTGATTAAAAATTTTAAACGTGCCTGTTATGCTTTTCTTCCAGAAAAAAAAGCCATTTCTTTGATTAGCACTTTAAAAAGCTGCAACACCATTTTCGGAGGTTTTATCATCGGAAAAATCATCGACTCCTTAATTATCGGGGCTATCTGTCTTCTCGTCTTCAGTATATGCAATATGCCCCTCGCTGTTTTAATCAGCGTTATTGTAGGAATCACAAATATGATACCTTATTTTGGACCATTCATCGGAGCAATCCCCGGATTTGTTATTATCCTTATGGTAAATCCCAAAAAAGCCATTTTATTTTTATTGCTCATCTTAATCATACAACAATTTGACGGTCTTTATTTAGGTCCTAAAATTTTAGGAAACTCTACTGGTCTTCGTCCCCTTTGGATCATCTTCGCCATCACACTAGGAGGCTGGGCTGCTGGTCCTTTAGGTATGTTTTTAGGAGTTCCCGTCATCGCAGTAATCGCATTTTTATTAGATAACACCATCAACAAGAAACTAACAGAGAAAAATATCATAATCCCCTCTCCCGAACCCTTAAAAATAGAGAAAAAAACAACAAATGAAAATAGAGAAAAATAACCCTCACTGCGAAAATAAACTTTTATCTTCATGATAGGCTGTAATAACTTTTCCTGATTGTTAAAAATAAAGAAAACCTCTTAAAAACAGAGAAAATTTCCCTTCAACTCAAAGAATAAAACAGAAACCAAAGAAAAACAACAAATGACAAAAGTCAACAAACTAGCACAGGGAAGGAACGAATTCCAAAAGAAGCCCCTTGGAAGACGTCGGCACTTAATGAGCAAACCCGCAAGAAGCGGGATTTGCGAATTTAGTACCGCTACGTCTGGAACGGAGCGAAAGCGCGGCTTCGTTGGAATCGTTCCTTCCCTGTGCGACCCTTTTCACCAAAACATGTGAAAGCACCCTTATCTCTTATTGACACCTTTACCTACACTAAAGCACCCTCTATTTTTTCCAATAGCTCCTGCTTTGACATAGCGCCCATCACATTCATTTTTACTTCTCCATCTTTTACTAAAATAAAAGTCGGAATAGACATCACCCGAAACTTCGATGCAGTATTCGGATTCTCATCTACATTTAATTTCCCCACTTTCACTCTGCCTTCTAACTCCTTCGCTAATTCCTCCACCACAGGAATCATCATTTTACAAGGTCCACACCAATCCGCATAAAAATCCACGAAAACAGGAATATCTGATCCCATAACCTCTGTTTCAAATGTTTCATCTTTAAATATCATCTCCATCGTTTCTCCTCCTTGTTTTTCACCATAAAACATTTGTATTTTTTTATCGCCCAAATGTCTTTTTTATCATTTTTTCTTATTTTTATTATTTAATAACCCATTCACTTCATCTAAAGATTTCTTGAGGGCAAGAGCTGTTTTATTCAGCTTAGGTTTATCATAAAAGGTCGCTGCTAACTTATCTTTTAATCCCTTTTCTTTTCCCATAGCTAAAAACCTCTTTTTCATCAGTATATGGAATTTTTTAAATAATATGCTCTTCCTATCGAACGGCGATTAATTTACAGATAGGATTCCCTTTTGCGCTAAATCGTTCCTCATATTCTGTCATCACATTTCCTTCTGCTATTTTACTATGCTTCAAATCAAAAGTTTTGTCAACTATTTTCCACCCTGCTTCTTCCATTTGTTCCAAAGAAAATGTGAAAAGGGACATATTGTCTGTTTTAAACTGCACATCTCCATCTATTTTTAAAATTTCATCATAGCGCTTTAAATATTCTACAGAAGTGAGTCTTCTTTTGGTATGTCTGTCTTTTGGCCACGGATCGGAAAAATTCAAATATATCCTGCTCACTTCTCCTTTTCCGAAAAATTCTGTGATTCTTTGGGCATCTTCTCTTAAAAAAATCAAATTTGGCAGAGGGTTTTCTTGTTGTTTTTCCAAAGCTCGAACCAGCACACTGGAAAATTTCTCTATCCCAACATAATTGATATCCGGATTCTGCTGAGCTAAAGTAGTAATAAATTTCCCTTTTCCAGTCCCAATTTCAAGGTGAATAGGATTTTCATTTTGAAAAAATTCCTTCCACCTTTCTTTCCATTGTTCTGGATTTTTTTCTATAAATTCGCTGGTTTCCATCATTTCCTCTGCACCTTTTACATGTCGTAATCTCATCTTTTTTCTCCTATTTTTTCCAAAAATATCCTGTCATTCTTAAAAAGAATAAATAATTGCCAAACTTTAAATCCCATAAAACTACTGACCTTTCCAAATATCTATTTCCTGCATCTCCTCACAGAACTTTCATAACTTATCGCAAATCGCAAGTTTCGCTTATCAAAAAGTAGAACAGCCAACGATCAGCGGAGGCAAGGACGTATTCCATAAGAAGCCCTTTGGAAGACGTTGGTACTTAATAAGCGGTTTCGCAAGAAGCGAAACGGCGAATTTAGTACCACTACGTCTGGAAAGAGCGAGAGCGCGGCTTCGGTGGAATACGTCCTTGCCGGAGCGCCCCATTTTCACTTTCGCAATCACCTATTAAAAAAACTCTATTTTTCAGCATATTTTTCATTCATCTTTTCTTTTATTTTTATCATACATCACTCTTGCCAAAAAAAAAAGTGATATTTTTTAATTTTTTATCACTTTTCCTCTGGTAATTTTTTAAATTTGATGTATTATGGTATATGTTATTTTATATAAAGAATTTTTCCATGTTAGGAGTGTTTTTTGTACATTGGGAAATAATATAAAATAGGAGGACACCATATGGAAAATCAAATGAATAATATTATCAGTCAACTGTCCCATATTGAAGACACTGCTGTGCGTATTATGCAGTCTGCAGATGCCCAGAAAAAAAAGCTGGCGTCGGAGATGGAACACAAGACGAAAGAATTTGATGAAACGCTTTCTTTAGAAACAAATAAAAAGTTAAATGATCTGAAGGAACAGTTGAATCAAGAAAAAGAGAAAGAACTTTCCACCTTGCGCTCACAGACCCAAGAAGCCTTAGAACAATTTGAAAGCAAATATCAACAGAATCATTCTAAATGGGCGGAAGAAATCTTTCAATCTATTATAGGGGCGTGAATGATATGGGCAATTTATTAGCTTATAGTGGTCTTTGTACGAAAATCAAAGCCATGAGCAGCAAATTACTTTCCGAATCAGATTTTATAGAAATCGCATCCCTTTCTTCTGTTACAGAAGTTGTTTCGTTTCTGAAAAAACATCCTGCTTATCAAAAGGAATTTCAAGCAGCAGATGAAGCTTCTTTACATCGAGCAGAAATTGAAATGCGCCTTCATGGCTCTGAATACAGTGATTTTGCAAAAATTTATCTCTTTGCAAATATAAAACAGCGGAAATTTATGGATTTCTATTTCAGCCGTTATGAAATCTCTCTGTTGAAAACTTGTCTTCGGATGGTTTTTGATAAACATTATATTGAGATCAATATATCGGAACTTCAGAAATTTTTTGCAAGACATTCCTCTCTGGATTTAATCAAGTTAAATCCCTCGACTACGGTAGAAGAATTTATTGCGAATTTAGAAGGCTCTGTTTACTATGAAATCCTTTCAAAAATCGGAAGAGAAGGAAAAACTACTCTATTTGACTATGAAACCGCTCTGGATTTATTTTACTTCACTTCCTTTTGGAAAAATTTGAATCAATTATATTCCAAAAAACAGGCGAATATTCTGTGTCAAACCTATGGAAGTAAAATTGATATGTTAAATATTTTGTGGGTGTACCGCTCTAAGAAATATTATAAGATGACATCAGCGGATATTTATGCTCTCATCATTCCTATCCATTATAAAATAAAAAAAGAAACGCTTCGTGCTATGATAGAATCAGAAACACTAGAAGAATTATCTCAGATTTTAAAAGGCACTTGTTATGTAAAGCAGTTTCAAGGAATGCATGTATCCAAAATGGAGGACACATATCATATTCTATTAAACAAGTTTTTTCAAGATAGTTTTCGGCAAAATCCTTATTCTATTGCATGTATCAACACATATTTATATGAAAAAGAGCGTGAAATACAAAAGTTGACCACTGCTCTAGAAGGCATCCGATATGGGTTGCCCTCAGATGAAATCTTAAGCTATATCATTTAATTGGAGGTGTAGACTTGTGATTGAAAAGATGAAATTTCTAAATCTCACAGGACCGAAAGATGATATTGACCGCGTTGTGGATCAATATCTTTCTAAATACGAGATACAGCTAGAAAATACACTTTCTGAGCTGAAATCAGTACAAAATGTCAGCCCTTATTCCGATATCAATCCTTATAAAGAAACACTGCAAAAAGCAAATATCTTGGCGGATATGGTGCAAAATACTGATATTCCCAACCGCTCTATCACCTTAGAAGAAGCGGTCAATATCATAGAAACCATAGATAAGGATTTATCTTCTTTAAGGGAAGAACAGCATAACCTAGAAACAGAACTTTCTAAATGCAAAGAATCTCTGACAGATATCGCCCATTTTAAAGATCTGCACTATAATATACAGGATATTTTACATTTTGAACATGTGAAATACCGTTTTGGAAAGATATCTCAAGAATATTTCGCTAAATTTGAAAAATATATCTATGATGATTTGTACACATTATTTTATAAATGTCAGAGTGATAAAGATTATGTGTGGGGCGTTTATTTTGTTCCTTCTGAAGAAGCCACAAAAATTGATGCAGTTTACTCTTCTATGCATTTTGAACGCTTTTATTTAAAAGATGAGTATGATGGGACTCCAGAAGAAGCATATCAAGATCTAGAAAAAGAAATACAAGGCTTAAATGAAAAACTCGATCAGACAAATAAAAAAATTTCTTCTAAACTCTCCTCCTCTGGCGGAGATATTCTGTTAGCAAGGCAGAGATTAGAAAAATTATCAGCAAATTTTGATGTGCGAAAACTAGCAGCATGTACCGAAGACAAAGAAGAAACTTTTTATATTTTATGTGGTTGGATGACAGAAAAAGATGCGGCGGCATTTTCTGAAGAGGTAAAAACAGATAAGAATTTATATTGTATTATAGAAGATGATCATAATAACACTTACAGTAAGCCACCGACTAAATTAAAAAATCCTAAAATCTTCAAACCTTTTGAAATGTTTATTCGTATGTATGGTCTTCCTGATTACAACGAATTTGATCCTACTATTTTTGTAGCTATCACCTATGCTTTTATCTTCGGGGCGATGTTCGGTGATGTTGGACAAGGTATCTGTCTTTCCATCGGCGGTTTTCTTCTGTATAAGTTTAAAAAGATGGATCTCGCCGCTATTGTAGGCACTGCTGGCATTTTCTCTACTTTCTTTGGTTTTATGTTCGGCAGTATTTTTGGATTTGAAGATATTATCGATGCAGTATGGCTGCGACCTATTGAACATATGACTCAATTACCGTTTATTGGTCGCTTAAATACCGTATTTATTGTAGCTATTGTTTTAGGTATGGGACTCATTATGCTGACCATGATATTTCATATCATCAATGGATTCAAGGCTCATAACTTAGAAGCTGCTCTTTTTGATACGAATGGAATAGCAGGTTTTGTCTTTTATGCAGCAGTAGTACTCACTATTTTCTTATTTATGACAGGAAATTCACTGCCTGCAGTTATCGTACTGGTTGTGATGTTTGTGATTCCCCTTCTTGTGATGGCTTTAAAAGAGCCACTGGCAGCTTTACTGGAAAAGAAATCAGAAGTGATGCCAAAAGGGAAAGTTATCTTTTTTGTACAGGCATTTTTTGAATTATTTGAAGTACTTTTAAGTTATTTTTCTAATACTCTTTCTTTTGTCCGTATTGGAGCTTTCGCTGTCAGCCATGCTGCTATGATGGAAGTTGTATTGATGTTAGCAGGAGCAGAAAATGGCGGTTCTCCTAATTGGATTGTAGTAGTGCTTGGAAATCTCTTTGTATGTGGTATGGAAGGTCTGATTGTAGGGATTCAAGTATTACGTTTGGAATATTATGAATTTTTCAGCCGATTCTATAAAGGCTCAGGAAGGGAATTTAAACCTTATTCCACAAAAACATCTATTCAGGAAAAACACTGAGTAGAGAAAATATAAATGATACCATATTTTTCTATTATTTACTATATTTAAGGAGGATTTATCATGACATTATTAATTAAAATTACCCTAGTTGCTGCACTTATTTTAAGTATTATTATTCCTTTTGGCAGTTATTTCATTGGAGAGAAAACAAAAGGGAGATATAAAAAATCCCTCGCATTTAATTGTTTCTTCTTCTTTGGCACTATGCTAATCGCCACTATTTTGATGTATGATGGCAATGCTTTTGCTGCGGATACAGTTTCCGCTGCTGCAGATACAGCTACTGGTCTCGGTTATTTGTCTGCTGCATTGGTAACAGGTCTTTCTTGTATCGGTGGTGGTATCGCCGTAGCTTCTGCTGCAAGTGCTGCTTTAGGTGCGATTAGTGAAGATTCTTCTATCCTCGGTAAATCTCTTATCCTTGTAGGTTTGGCTGAAGGTGTTTGCCTTTATGGATTAATCATCTCTTTCATGATTTTAGGTAAACTTTAATTTTATACAAAAAAGGGAGGTCTAGTGCCATGAGAATGTATCTTATCAGTGATAATGTGGATACATACACAGGTATGCGCCTAGCAGGCGTAGAAGGCTGTGTGATTCATGAAAGGCAGGAACTAAAAGAGGAACTGGATAGAGTGATGACTGATAAGACGATTGGAATTGTACTGCTCACGGAAAAATTCGGTCGTGAATATCCCGATGTGATAGATGATATTAAACTCAATCACAGACTTCCTCTTATTGTAGAGATTCCGGATAGACACGGAACAGGACGTAAACCTGATTTCATCACCGCTTATGTGAATGAAGCAATCGGTTTAAAATTATAAAAGAAAGTTTAACCTCATCCGTTATAGACAGAGCAGATTCAAATTATCTGCTTTGATCGTGCCAAAAACAGTGTAAGAATGGAGATTATTATGACAACGGAAGAAAAATTAAAACATTTTATGGATGTATCTATCCAAAGTGCCACATCAAAGAGTTCAAAAATGATTGATGATTATACAAATGGCTTAAATAAAGTCTTTGAGGATCATAAAATAAATGCTGTCAGAAAAGCTGATTTACAGATAAAAATAGGAACAGACAGCCTACAAAAAGAGAAAAATAAAGAGCTTTCAAAAGAACAGATTAAAATAAAAAAAGAAATGAGCAAGATACATGAACAGCGGAAAAATGAATTATTTGCAGAAGTGAGGAAACTTTTAGAACAATTTATGACCACGGGAGAATATCAGGATTTATTGGTTAAGCAGATCAAAGAGGCAAAGGAATTTGCCAGAAATGAAGCTATCACCATTTATATTGACCCAGCGGATTTTAATTTCTTAACTTCCTTAGAAACCGCCACAAACTGTCCTATTACAGTGAGTGAAACTAGCTTTTTAGGTGGAATTCGCGCTGTCATTCCTTCTAAGAATATTTTAATTGATAATTCTTTTGAAACCAAATTAAAAGAAAAAAAAGAGGCATTTACATTTATTAATAAATAATTGAGAAGAGGTAGCTTTTATGACAAAGACAGGTAAAATTTTTGGTATTAATGGTCCTATTATTTATATAAAAGGAAATACAGGATTCAAAATGTCTGAAATGGTATATGTCGGAAAAGAAAAGCTGGTAGGCGAAGTAATTGGTCTTACCTCTGATCAGACTACCATTCAGGTATTTGAAGAAACTTCTGGTTTAAAACCGGGAGAAGAAGTGATAGCTACGGGAGGTGCTCTTTCTGTCACCTTAGCCCCCGGCATCATCACAAATATTTTTGATGGAATTCAAAGACCTTTAGCAGAAATCGCTAAAAATTCCGGCGCTTATATCAGCCGCGGCATCAGTGTGGACAGCCTAGATACAGAGAAATTATGGGAAACTCATATGGTCATTAAACCAAATCAAACTGTATATGGCGGCACAATTATTGCAGAAGTTCCAGAAACTTCTGCCGTTGTCCATAAAGTTATGATTCCACCTGATTTAGAAGGCGTTATTCTTTCTGTTATGCCAGATGGCAAATATACGATAAAAGATACTATCGCTGTACTGCAATTAGAAGATGGCAGTGAAGTGAATCTGACTATGACACAGGTTTGGCCGATTCGTGTGCCACGCCCTACTCATAGCCGTTATCCCGCTTCTAAGCCTCTGATCACAGGACAGCGTATCCTAGATACTCTATTCCCCATCGCAAAAGGCGGTACGGCTGCTGTTCCGGGAGGTTTCGGAACAGGAAAGACCATGACACAACATCAGATTGCGAAATGGTCAGATGCCGATATTATTGTCTATATTGGCTGTGGAGAAAGAGGAAATGAAATGACACAAGTGCTAGAGGACTTTTCCAAATTAGTTGACCCGAAATCTGGAAATCCTTTGATGGATAGAACTACTTTAATCGCGAATACTTCCAACATGCCTGTTGCTGCGCGTGAAGCCAGCATTTATACAGGTATCACATTGGCAGAATATTATAGAGATATGGGATATGATGTCGCGATCATGGCAGATTCTACTTCCCGTTGGGCGGAAGCTCTGCGTGAATTGTCTGGACGTTTGGAAGAGATGCCAGCGGAAGAAGGTTTCCCTGCCTATCTCGCTTCTCGTCTTTCTGCCTTTTATGAGCGCGCTGGTATGATGCGCAACTTAAACGGCACAGAAGGTTCTGTTTCTATCATCGGTGCTGTTTCTCCACAAGGCGGTGACTTCTCTGAACCTGTCACACAGAATACAAAGCGTTTTGTCCGCTGCTTTTGGGGACTGGATAAGTCTTTAGCCTATGCCAGACATTTCCCAGCGATACATTGGCTGACCAGTTATAGTGAATACTTAGAAGATCTAGCACCTTGGTATGCGGATAATGTCGGCTCTGATTTTGTGGATTATCGAAATCAAATTGTGGCACTTTTAAATCAGGAAAGCAGTTTAATGGAGATTGTGAAGTTAATCGGCAGTGATGTACTTCCTGATGATCAAAAACTCATCTTAGAAATCGCCCGTGTGATTCGACTCGGATTTTTACAGCAAAATGCATTTCATAAAGAAGATACCTGTGTTCCATTAGAGAAACAGATGAAAATGATGGAAACTATTTTATATCTATATCAAAAATGCCGAGCATTAGTATCTATGGGAATGCCTATGTCGATTTTAAAAGAGGATAGTATTTTTGAAAAAGTGATTGCTATTAAATATGATGTAGAAAATGATGCTTTATATAAATTCAATGACTATAAAAAGGCGATTGATGTCTTTTATGATAAAGTGATTGAAAAAAATGCTTAAAAGGGGGCTTTCTTATGTCAATTGAATATTTAGGTTTAAGTGAAATTAATGGTCCTCTGGTGGCTTTAGAGGGAGTACAAAACGCTTCTTTTGATGAGATTGTGGAAATTACAGTAGATGAAAAGGAGAAAAAGTTAGGTCGTATTGTAGAAATCTATGAAGATAAAGCCGTGATTCAGGTTTTTAAAGGCACAGATAATATATCTCTAAAAAATACTCATACCAAATTATCTGGGCATCCTTTGGAAATCGCTCTTTCTCCTGATATTTTAGGGCGCACGTTCAATGGAATCGGTCAGCCCATCGATGGACTGGGAGAAATCATTCCAGAAAAAAAGGAAGATGTCAATGGAAAACCTCTCAATCCTGTGACTCGTGAATATCCTCGTAACTATATCCGCACGGGTATTTCCGCGATTGATGGACTCACCACCTTAATCCGTGGTCAGAAATTGCCTATTTTCTCTGGAAATGGTCTTCCGCATGACCAACTGGCGGCACAGATTGTAAAACAGGCTTCTTTAGGAGATAATTCAGACGAAGAGTTCGCAATTGTATTTGCCGCTATGGGGGTAAAATATGATGTAGCTAATTTTTTCCGGCGTACTTTTGAAGAAAGCGGCGTTTCTTCTCATGTGGTCATGTTTTTAAATCTGGCAAATGACCCTGTGGTGGAACGTCTGATCACTCCAAAAGTCGCCCTGACCGCTGCGGAATATCTGGCGTTTGAAAAAAGTATGCATATTTTAGTTATTCTCACAGATATGACCTCTTTTGCAGAAGCGATGCGTGAAGTTTCCTCTAGTAAGGGAGAAATTCCTTCCAGAAAAGGATATCCGGGCTATCTATATAGTGAACTGGCAACTATTTATGAGCGTGCAGGGATTGTAGCTGGAGTGAACGGTTCTGTCACACAGATTCCTATTTTAACTATGCCAAATGATGATATCACCCATCCGATTCCTGACTTAACAGGATATATTACAGAAGGGCAGATTGTTTTAGATCGAGCGATGCATGGACAGTCCATCTATCCACCTATCAATGTTCTCCCTTCTCTGTCCCGTCTTATGAAAGACGGCATCGGGGCAGGATATACTAGGGAAGACCATCAGGATATCGCGAATCAATTATTCTCTTCTTATGCGAAAGTGGGGGAAGCTAGAAATCTCGCTTCTGTTATCGGTGAAGATGAACTTTCCCCTATTGATAAGAAATATCTGGCTTTTGGTAAGGCTTTTGAAACTGAGTTTGTCGGTCAGGGCGCTATGGAAAATCGTTCTATTATTGATACATTAAATATCGGCTGGCGGTTGCTCCGTATGCTTCCAAAAGAAGAACTTGACCGTGTGGATACCAAAATATTGGATAAATATTATAATGCTGTACAGGAAAGTTAAGAGGTGATTGTATGGATCCGAATACATTTCCCACCAAAGGCAATCTGATATTAGCTAAAAATTCCCTGACTCTAGCCAAGCAGGGATATGAATTGATGGATAAAAAAAGGAATATTTTAATTCGAGAACTGATGGATTTAATTGATGAGGCGAAGGGAATCCAGACAGAAATAGATCAGACTTTCACTCGTGCCTATCAGGCTTTACAACATGCCAATATTGAAATGGGTATTAGCTATGTACAGGAAATTTCTCATACTATTCCTATTGAAGATTCTATTCGGATAAAGACTAGAAGTATTATGGGAACAGAAATTCCTCTGGTGGAACATACCAAACAGCCTAATCTTCCAACTTATGCTTATTATAGCACGAGAGAATCCTTAGACCAAGCGAAACAAGAATTTGAAAAAGTAAAAGAGTTGACTATTCGTTTGTCTATGGTGGAAAATTCTGCGTATCGGTTGGCGAGTAATATTAAAAAGACTCAAAAAAGGGCAAATGCGCTCAAAAATATTACGATTCCTACCTATACAGAGCGGGTGAAGAGTATTACAAATGCGTTAGAGGAAAAAGAAAGAGAAGAATTTACACGTTTGAAAGTGATTAAGAGGAATATGGGTAAAGGGTAGGTTTATGAGGTTAGGTTTTTAGTTTGTTTTTCGTTTATTTTAGTTTGTTAGGTGGTTGTTTTACGTTTTGGTTGAGTTTCCGCCCTTGCAAGGAACGATTCCAACGAAGCCGCGCTCTCGCTCCGTTCCAGACGTAACAGTACTAAATTCGCAAATCCCGCTTCTTGCGGGTTTGCTCATTAAGTGCTGACGTCTTCCAAGGGGCTTCTTTTGGAATTCGTTCCTTGCAGGGGCTAGTTTTACTCGACGAAGCATGATTGTTCGTGATTTTCACATTTAGTTCTATATTGATAGAGTGGTTATCTGTTAAATTAACTCGTTGTGCTAGTTGAATGAAATAATACTTATAAAATAAGATTTTTTACTTGCACAAAATAGAAAATTCAGAAAAAATATCTTTATAAATTCTAGCTTTCAAGTGAACTAGCACAACGAGTTAAATTAGAACTGTTTACAAAGAAATTTAACTATTCTGTTTTAGTGTTTGAAGTTTGCTATATATTGTTTATTGTTATATTTTGTTTAAAAACTTTTCATAGAATATCTGTTTTTTTCCAGCCATGAAATCACATCTTTCAGGGAAGATAATTCAGCAGCTACCATTTTACGAAATTTCTCACTGGGTGTTTTCATGTCAGGAATACAGATGACATCTATTCCTGCGGAATATGCTGCCTGTATTCCTGCCTCGCTGTCTTCTAATACAAGGCAGTTTTTGGGAGGTTCTTTTGCGTACTCACACGCTTTTATGAAAATATCAGGATAAGGTTTTCCCTTTTTCACTTCTGTACCAAATACCATATAATCAAAAAAAGCTCCTATTCCATTTTGGCTTAAAATACTTACTGCACGTTCCATTGTGCTGGAGGATGCCAATAATATTTTATATTGACTTTTTTTCAGATAAGATAATAATTCTCTCGCCCCCTGTTTTAAATCAACTCCTTTTTTAAAATATTCCTTTTCTTTCAAAGCTACAAATGAAAGGGCATCTTTTACAGAAATCGGAAGACTGTATTCATCAATAAGTATCTGCATATTGTCGGTTTCTGTTTTTCCGCTGTAATCATGAATATATTTTTCGATTGAAATATGTTGTTTGTATTTTTTTATCAAATCATGATATATTTGATAGCTAATCATTTCGCTGTTAATCAATAATCCGTCTAAATCAAAAATAATCGTATTTTTCATAAAGTTTCCTTCTTTCATAAAATATTGTCTTGAATTATCAAATTTCAGACTTATATTTTATCTGATATTTTATATATCCATCATTTTATCATGAAATTAAATATTGATGCTTTAGAAAAAACGACATATAATATAACAAAAGCGACAGGAGATGATTTTGTGATAAAGAGCCGAAGTTTTCTTCTTACAGATAATCATGGAAAAGAACTTCTAGAAGAAGGACTGCAATTATTTGATTTAACTGCTAATAATGGAGATATTCATCAGTTCGCAGCAGGATATATTCCTTCCCACTGGCATAAAGAGTTGGAGATTTTTATTTTATTGGAGGGATATATACAAATTGGTATTGGAGATTCTACATACAAACTGCAGGCAGGAGATGGATGTTTTATCAATACAGAAGTCATTCATTCTTTTACCGCAGATATACCTTCTTCCTGTCTTTACCGCTCTTTTGTATTCAGTCCAGATATAATTGGAGGTACGCCGGGAAGTATATTTGATACAGTGTATGTCCGTCCTCTGTTAGAAAATGGCGCTTCTTTTCTGAAATTTCAGGAGGGAACAGGCGATAGGATTTATTTTGAACAGTTTGAACGGGCTTTCATAGCATGTGAAGGAGAAGAATATGGATATGAATTTCAGGTAAGAGAGGCTCTCTCTAATATATTGTTATATGTCAAATCCAAAAGTGCAACAGTTACCAGCCGAACTATTCCATCCATTCAAGAAACTCGTTTAAAAGAAATGCTTATATGGATTGATAATAATTTAGAAAATAATATAACTGTTTCAGAAATTGCGAGTGTTACAAATATCTGTACCAGAGAATGTCAGCGTATATTCAATCAATATCTGCATTACAGCCCGATTGAGTATGTACAGAGAAAAAGGATTTTTAACGCTGTAAAACAATTATCTGATACCGACAAGTCTATTACAGATATTGCCTTAAATTGTGGTTTTTCAAATCCGAGTTATTTTTCCAAACAGTTTCGGGAATTTATGGGTAGTACGCCTAGTGAATATCGCACTGCGGTCAAAGAAAACCGATATTTCCGCACAGGAACAAACCTATTCCAACGAAGCCGCGCTCCCGCTCCGTTCCAGACGTAGCGGTACTAAATTCGCAGCCCCGCTTCCTGCGGAACTGCTCATTAAGTACCAACGTCTTCCAAGGGGCTTCTTTTGGAATAGGTTTGTTCCTGTGCTAGTTTGTAGTATAGGCAAGTTTACAAAATACAATAGTTGACCACTCATTATAATAATTCTCTAACACTTTACAAAATACAAAAACCAAAAAAATTAAAATCTCTCTTTTTTCTAGACATAGAAAATATGAAACAAGTTCCCAGAACAGCCAAAAAAGCAGCTTAGGGCAGGGAACAATTCCAAAAGAAGCCCCTTGGAAGACGTCGGCACTTAATGAGCGAACCCGC